>JALYQB010000791.1 GCA_030856045.1 Actinomycetota bacterium | reverse complement strand
TCACCACCAAGCCGGTGGGCCAGGGCACCGGGCTGGGGCTGGACCTGTCCTGGCGGATCGTGGTCAACCGCCACGGCGGCGACCTGCGGGTGGTCTCCGAGCCCGGCGACACCCGGTTCCAGGTGCGTCTGCCGATCCACGGACCGGCTCCGCCGGCGGGCTCGTGAGGCCGTGACGTCGGCTGCCCGCGTTCACGTAGGCAGGTCGCCGGTCCTGGCAGTCGATTCGTGCAGCCGCTGGAGGACTGCCGCGGCGCCGAGGACGAGATCCGGGGGCAGGTGCTGTGCGCGCAGGGTGTCGGCGACCTCGTGCATCGAACACACTGACGTAAGATCGTAACCTTATGCTCGGCCACGGTGGCGGAGGAGCGATCACGCTCAACGTCTACGCTTGACCCTCGTCATCGAACAGGCTCGGCTCACCCCAGAAGTACGGGGCACAGACCCAGACGCTCTCGACCGCGGAGTCCAGCGGGAACCCTTGGTCGGCGGTCATCAGCACGTCCGCTCCGGCCGTGATCGCGTGGGCGAGGTGGATGGCGTCGTAGTTCCTCAGCCCGTGCCGCAGCGCCAGCTCCCGCGCCTTCAACGCGACGGCCCGGGTGAACTCGACTGGCGTGTGTCGAGGGTTGTCGAGAATGTCGATCATGCGACGTTCAAGGTCCTCGTCGACCGGACCCTCCCGAGGCTGCCCGCGGCACTCGACCAGCAGCAGCGGCGAAACGATAAGCTCGGCCTGCCCTGCGTCGATCGCTTCAATAACGCGACTGACCGTCTCGACGTGATCCCCGACGATGAACCGGCACAGCGTGTTCGAGTCGAGGTAGATCACTTCGGGCGAGTCAGGACGTGCCACGCAACCGCTCCAGGTACTGATCGACCTCTACGCCACCGGTCAGGTTCGGGGCGATCCCGCGCAGTTCGCTAAGTCGGCGGCCCTCCTCTGGGCGCCGCAGCCGCTCGAACCGGCGCGCCTGGACTGAGAGCACCTGGTCGTCGGCGTTACGTGAGAGCCGCCCCCACACCTCGACGTGTTGCCCGAGCAGTGAGGCGACGTCGTCGAGCTGCGCGGGCTCGAATGCGACTGCGACTCTGCGGCCACCCCGGGTCGTCCACAGGCCCGCACGCTTGCGCCGGCGCACGCTGACCGAGTCCAGAGTCCCGATCACCGACCCGAGGCTGTTGAACCGGGCCTTCATGGCTGTTCGGGCGTTCGTCGAGGCCCGATGCGTGACCTCCACGGTTTGCTGCTGCTGCCCATCGACGAGCAGCGTGAGAACCATCGCGCGGGCCGCGTCCGTACCCAGCCTGCGGGTGGCCAGCTCGGCCTCGCTCACGGCGCGGGTACTCCAGCCCTCGGGCACCCGCGCCGCGGACTCGACGTCGGCGAATCCCGCGACGAACAGCTCAGGTAGATGGTCGAGTACCTCGAAGCTGGCTCCACCGCGGGGCTCCAGGGGAGCGATGACCGCGTCGACGCTGCCGAGGCCGAGCGCGCTGAAACCCCACGTGCTGCGGGACGTGGGCTGCCGGTCCTTGCGGAGCTGCGCGTCCTCCAGGAGTCCGAGGAGCGTCACCAGGTGGTTGAGGTCACGCAGGACCCGTTGCGCGTCAAGGTCACCCACCGACCCGCGCAGTCGAATCCCTAGCTCCAGCCCCACCACCTGACGGTACCGCCACACACCCACAGATTTGCGCAACCGAGCCGCTTTGCTTGGCGAGGACCCGATCCCGTCGCTCCCGGCTGATCAGCCGTCGCTGACGGCTGGCTGGAGCTATGGCAGGCAGCGAGGTAGATCAGCGGTCCTTGGCGGCCGTGGAGCCCTCAGCTATGTGCGCAAGCTGGTTGCCTTCGAGTCGGTAGAAGACCTTCGTTTGGCTCGTCGGCACTCCGAGGTCGTTGTACAGTACGACGAGATCGGGGCTCGGAGCCGGTCACCGCGCGCCAGGCGTGCTCCACACCGAGCCGGTCCACCTCCCGGTATGCGCGAAGCGCTCGCCCGGCCCCGGTAGCCGCACCGGCGTGGCCCCGGTCGCGATTACCAGCCCGTCGTAGGGCACGTCGTCCGCCGCGGTGAGCACCCGGCGCGCGTCGACGTCCACGCCGGTGGCGGTGGTGCCGAGGCGTAGGTCCACGGCCAGGGCATCGGCGTCGAAGCGCAGTGCGGTGTCGTCGATGTCGCCGGCGAGGATGGCCTTGGACAGCGGCGGGCGGTCGTAGGGTGGGTGCTGCTCCGCGGACAGCACCACGAGCTCACCCTCGAACCCCTGCCGGCGCGCCTGCTGACAGGCGTGCGCCGTGGCCAGCCCCCGCCCACGACCACGATCCGCCCATCCGCGGGCACGGCCATCCCCAGCTCCTCGAATCGGTGTAGTGCGCGCTGGGCGACTGTTCCAGATCACGGCGCGGTCACGCATGGGTGGCGCCGTCATCCGGGCACTTCTAACGTCGGTCACTACCGTCGAAGGAGGCTGCTCGGATGCTGGTCCTGATAGGCATACTGCTCATCGCGTGGTTGGTGCTGTCGATCCTCGGCGCCGTGATCAAGGGGCTGTTCTGGTTGACGATCGTCGGTGTCGTCCTGTTCCTCGCCACGGCGGCGTACGGTGCGCTCAAGAGCCGGTCAGGCGGGGAACTGCGCTGACGGTCCAGGTGATACGTGGCGGCTCGCTGCACTCTTCCGGGCGCCACAGCACAGCGTG
>JALYQB010000771.1 GCA_030856045.1 Actinomycetota bacterium | reverse complement strand
GTGGCGCCCACCCCGGACGCCGTCCTGGTGCGCGACTCCAAGGACCCCGACGGCCCCGCCCTGGCCGTCCCCCGCACTGTCTGGCGTGCCTTCCTCACCACCCTCACCCACTGATCCGCCGCCGACTCGCCGCCGTGCGCGTCGAGGCCAGCCCGTGGGTGATCCCACCGCCGCGGTCGGCCGCGTGCCGCCACGGACCCGCTCCAGGGGCGTGTGAGGATTCAGCGCCGATGACGAATTCGTCATCATACGGCCGCGATGATGCCGGATTCGTCATCACGCCATCCCCGACACACGCTACCCTCCGGTGTTACGCACAGTCACATTGCGCAGATCTCGTCGCCTGTCAGCTGGTGATGTCCTTGGTCGCGAACCGGCGCCAGGCGAGCAGCCCGAACGCCGTCGCGTAGCCGAGCCCGGACAGCGTCCCCGCCGCCAGGTCGGTCCAGTCGACCGGCGCGGCGAGCAGGTCGGCCCACGCGGTGCCGTAGTGCGTCGGCAGCCAGTTCCGCAGGTCGCCGAGCGCGCTGATCGAGTCCAGGATCTGCGACAGGATCGAGCACAGCACCGCGCCACCGACCGCACCGAGGGGGGCGTCGGTGCTCACCGAGAGCAGCAGTGCGAGGCCGGCGACCCAGGCGAGGTGCAGCCCCAGGTAGACGGGGGCGAGCGCGAGCCGGCTCATCGCGGGC
The DNA here is from genome assembly GCA_030856045.1 of Actinomycetota bacterium. Lineage (GTDB taxonomy): Bacteria > Actinomycetota > Actinomycetes > Mycobacteriales > Pseudonocardiaceae > JALYQB01. The sequence continues at coordinate 1,558 of JALYQB010000771.1, read as the reverse complement.
GCGAACGCGAGCGACTGGCCGGTCGGCGACACCAGGTCGCCCGCCCCGTAGGCGAGCAGCCCCACGACGGTCGACACCGCGGGCAGCAGCAGCAGCGCGAACCCCGACAGCAGCGCGGCCACGACGGCCTTCTGCCGCAGCAACCGCCCGCGGGGCACCGGGGCGGCGAGCAGGTAACGCAGGCTGGACCAGGAAGCCTCGCTCGCCACGGTGTCGCCAAAGAACAGCGCGACTACCACGACCAGCAGGAACCCGGCCGAGGACAGCAGCGCGAACACGACGAAGTTCGCCGCGCTCGCCGTGGCCAGGTCGATCAGCGAGCCGCCGTCACCGTCATCCCCGCCGAACGTGAACGCGAGCCACAGCAGCACGGGCAGCAGCACCAGGAAGCCGAGGGTCAGCTGCGTGCGGCGGCGACGCAGCTGGCGGGCCAGCTCGACCCGCACGGGCAGCGTCGCCCCTGCCCGGTATCCCGGTGCCGCCCCGGTCACCGTTGCTCCACCAGGTGCAGGAACGCGTCCTCCAGGCCGCGGCGGGAGCCCACGGCGGTCACCGGCACGCCTGCGCCGACCAGGGCGGAGACCGCGTCCGCACGGGGCGTCCCGTTGAGGTGCGCGTGGACCGAGGTGCCCTCGACGGTGACCTCGCAGACCCCGTCGAGCCCGCGCAGCACGTCGGCCGCCGCGGTCGGATCCCCCACTGTGAAACTGGCCTCGCCGCCCCCGGACACGATGTCGGCAACCGTGCCCGCGGCGACCAGCCTGCCCCGGTGCATCACGACGACGTGCGTGCACGTCTGCTCCACCTCGGCCAGCAGATGGCTGGAGACGAGCACGGTGCGACCTCCCGCGGCGTAGCCGCGCAGGACGTCGCGCATCGCGGAGATCTGCGGCGGGTCCAGCCCGTTGGTCGGCTCGTCGAGCACCAGCAGGTCGGGCATGCCCAGCATCGCCTGCGCGATGGCGAGCCGTTGCCGCATGCCCTGGCTGTAGGTCCCGACGCGGCGGTGCACGGCGGCGCCCAGCCCCGCGATCTCCAGCGCCTCGGCCGACCGGGACGTCTCGGCGGGACGGCCGGTGGCTGCCCAGTACAGCCGCAGGTTCTCGGCGCCGGACAGGTGCGGCAGGAATCCCGAGCCCTCGACGAACGAGCCGATCCGCGACAGTACCGGCGCCCCGGCGCTCACCCGGTGCCCGAACACCCGGATCTCGCCGGCCGTGGGAGTCAGCAGGCCCATCAGCATCCGCAGCGCTGTCGTCTTCCCCGCGCCGTTGGGGCCGAGCAGGCCGAGCACCTGGCCTCGCTCGACCCGGAACGACACGTCGTCGACGGCGACGATGGCACCGGGGTAGCGCTTGCCGAGCCCCCGGATCATCAGCGGCACGTTCGCGAGGGCCGGGTCGGCGTCGTCGGGATGACGACGGCGCAGCGCGGCGCCGAGTGCGATCGCGCCGACGAGCAGCGCGAGCCCGCCGAGCCCAGCAAGCTGCGCGACGGGCACGGCCGCCGGTGCCTGCTCGCCGGGGACGAGCGGCACGGTGAGGGCGCCGTCCACCGC
>JALYQB010000761.1 GCA_030856045.1 Actinomycetota bacterium | reverse complement strand
TGGGGGACGGGATCCAGGCGGCGAAGGCCGGGATCCTCGAGGTCGCCGACGTGTTCGTGGTCAACAAGGCCGACCGCGACGGCGCCGAGCAGACGGTGCGGGACCTCAAGTACATGATCTCGCTCGGTCGCCGCGAGCAGGAAGGCGCGAGCTGGCGTCCGCCGATCGTCAAGACGGTCGCGAACAAGGGCGAGGGCGTCGACGACGTGGTCGACGCGATCGAGGCCCACCGGACGTGGCTGGCGGAGCATGGCGAGCTCGACGCGCGCCGCAAGCGCCGCGCCGAGGCGGAGATCGAGGCCATCGCGCTGGAGCAGCTGCGCTCCAAGCTCGGGGACGTCCGGCGCGGGAAGGCGCTCCCAGGGCTGGCTGCCCGGGTGGTCGCGGGGGAGCTGGACCCCTACCGCGCGGCCGACGACCTCGTGGCCGAGCTGGGCGCCTGAGCGACCTGCAGCGGGCCGGTGCCCAGCGGCGTCCGGTGCTGCGCGGGACGCTGCCAGGGCAGGACGTCCAGCGCGGTCAGCGCCAGCGCCAGCTCCACGCGGGTCGTGGTGCTCTCCACCGTGCGTCCGATCAGCGTTTCGATACGGCGCAGCCGGTTGAGCACCGTGTTGCGGTGGCAGCAGAGCATCGCCGCGGTGGCCGAGGGCGAGCCATCGGCCACGAGCCAGGCCCGGATGGTCTCCAGCACCAGGTCCCGGTCTGGCTCGGCGAGCGCCAGGACATCACCGAGCACCACCTGCACCAGGCGCAGGCCGAGCTCCGGCTGCGCGATGAGGATCGCTGCGGGGAGGGCGTCCTCCAGCAGGACGGTGCCGGTGCTGCCCAGCGGCAGCGTGGCAAGGGCGGCGCCGGCCTGTAGATGACCCTGCTGCACCTCGGCGAGCCCGACGACCACGGCGGAGACGCCGACGCGGACCCCGGGCTGCGCCCGCAGCACCTCCTGTGCCGCCACGATGGCGTGCTCGCCCAACGCGACGATGCCGACGAACTGGTCCGGCCAGCTGTGCCACGCGGAGGAGAGCCCGTTCGCCGCGAGCGCGGCGCGGAACCCGGGCAGCGCGGCCTCGTTCCCGTCGGCCTCGGCGGCCACGACCACGACGAACCGCCCCACCGCCGGCAGGCCGAGCGCGCGTGCCGCCTCGGCCGCGAAGCCGGGTTCGTGGCCGAGTCCGGCGAGCAGGCCCTCCATGACGGCCCTCGTGTGGGCGGAGTCCGCGCGGTGGATCTCCAGCTCCGTGACGCGGTATGCCTCGGCGACCTCCGAGGAGACCCGGTCGACCACCTCCCACACGGAGGTGGCGGCGTCGAGCACCGCGTCGGTGGCGGCCGGACCGCAGGAGCGGGCCTCGCCCGCCAGATCCTGCCAGATCACGCGCCCGCCGATGCGGAACGAATCCAACACCGCGTCGAGCGGCAGGCGCTGCCGGGCGCGCCGCCGCCCCGCCGCCCGCGGTGCCTCGAGCACGTCCATGCCGGACGGGATCGCGTCGCCGAGGATCTGCAGCACGGCGAGGATGTTGTCGCGGCAGGAGCGGTGCAGCTCCTCCGGGGGGACGCTGCCCGTGGCGCGGTACCCGTGCTCCTCGGCGTCGATCGCCGCGACGAGCCGGTCGGCGAGCACGTCGACGCGCGTCATGAGGACCGCGTACAGCCCCCGGAGGGTCCGCGCGTCCGCCGTCACTGGCACTGGCGCCCCCGATCGCGACGGTGCATCTCACGACGCTCAACGAGCGTTCGGTCCGAAGGGTGCGGTCGCCGTCAGGCTCAGGGTGCGTCGGTGAAGTCGCCCGCAGCGCGGCGTACCTCGGTGAGCAGCCCGGTGAGCTGCGCCTTCTGCTCGGCGTCGAGGCCGACCAGCCCGAAGTCGGCGTCGGTGAGCGCCGTGGTCGCCGCGGCGAGCCGTCGGCGGCCCGCATCGGTGATCGTGACGAGCGTGGTGCGCCTGTCGGTGGGATGCGGTCTGCGCACCACGAGGCTGTCCGCCTGGAGGCGGTCCACGATGTTGGTGACGCTCGTGGGGTGCAGTTGCAGGCGCTCGCCCATGACCCGCATCGGCAGACTGCCGCTGCGCGCGAAGCTGAGCAGCACCAGCGCCTCGTACCGGGCGAACGTGAGCCGGTGCGGGCGCAGGACGCCGTCGACGGCGCTCTGCAGGATCTGCTGGACGCGCATGATGTTGGTGACGGCGGCCATCGTCGCCGAGGGCCCGATCCGCTCGGCCCACAGCTCGCCTGCTCTGGCGATCGGGTCGAACGGCAGCGGGTGACCTGGTGCCATGGGCGGCGACGCTAGCAGCGGGGACGCGGCGGATGCGGCAGGCTGGGGCCATGATCGTGGCATTCAGCGTGGCACCCGCCGGCGCCGTATCCGAGGACTCGAGCTCCGACAGCGTCAGCGCGGCAGTGGCCGCCGCCGTCCGGGTGGTGCGTGACTCGGGACTGCCCTACGAGCTCAACTCGATGTTCACGCTGGTCGAGGGGGAGTGGGACGAGGTGATGGACGTCGTGCGCCGCGCGGTCGAGGCCGCGAGCATCGGCGCCACCCGTACGAGCCTGGTGCTCAAGGCGGACATCCGCCCCGGGCACACCGGAGAGCTGCGCGGCAAGGTGACGCGCGTCCAGGAGCGTCTCGCGAAGTGAGCGGCGGGCGGTGGAACCGCGACGGGCACCACATCGCGAGGTAGCGCAAGATAGTTGGACGTCCTACTATTGCTAGGGTGACCGCCTACGACCCCACCCAGGCCGATCCCGCTGGCGGCCGGGAGCGCTGGCGTGAGCGGTACGCCGAGGCCGAGGCGGCAGGCAGAGTGCGGGACGCCGACTTCACCACGCTCTCCGGTGTGGCACAGGACCCGGTCTACGGCCCGCGGGACGGCGACACCGTCGCGGGCTTCGAGCGCATCGGCTGGCCGGGGGAGTACCCCTTCACCCGGGGGCTGCACCCGACCGGGCACCGCGGCAGGCCGTGGACGATCCGGCAGTTCGCGGGCTTCGGTAGCGCGAAGCAAACCAACGAGCGCTACAGGATGATCCTGGCCCGCGGCGGCGGCGGGCTCTCGGTCGCGTTCGACATGCCGACGCTCATGGGCCGGGACTCCGACGAGCCCCACAGCCTCGGCGAGGTCGGGCACTGCGGTGTCGCGATCGACTCCGCGGCCGACATGGAGGTCCTGTTCGATGCCATCCCGCTCGGCGACGTCACGACCTCGATGACGATCTCCGGCCCCGCGGTCCCGATCTTCTGCATGTATCTCGTCGCGGCGGAGCGCCAGGGCGTCGACCCTGTGATCCTCAACGGCACCCTGCAGACCGACATCCACAAGGAGTACATCGCGCAGAAGGAGTGGCTGTTCACCCCGGAGCCGCACCTGCGCCTCATCGGCGACCTGATGGAGCACTGCGTCCACCACATCCCGGCGTACAAGCCACTCTCGGTGTCCGGCTACCACATCCGGGAGGCAGGCGCGACGGCCGCGCAGGAGCTGGCGTACACCCTCGCCGACGGGTTCAGCTACGTCGAGCTGGGCCTGTCCCGCGGGCTGGACATCGAGACGTTCGCACCGGGGCTGAGTTTTTTCTTCGACGCGCACATCGACTTCTTCGAGGAGATCGCCAAGTTCCGGGCGGCCCGCCGGATCTGGGCCCGGTGGCTGCGCGACGTGTACGGCGCGAAGACCGCGAAGGCGCAGTGGCTGCGGTTCCACACGCAGACCGCCGGGGTGTCGCTCACCGCGCAGCAGCCGGACAACAACGTCGTGCGCACCGCCATCGAGGCGCTGTCCGCCGTGCTCGGCGGGACGAACTCGCTGCACACCAACGCGCTCGACGAGGTGCTCGCGTTGCCCAGCGAGCGCGCTGCACAGATCGCGCTGCGGACCCAGCAGGTGATCGCCGAGGAGACCGGTGTGACCAACGTCGCCGACCCGCTCGGCGGCTCCTGGTACGTCGAGGCGCTGACCGATCGGTTGGAGACGGAGGCCGAAGCGATCTTCGAGCGCATCAGGGACATGGCACGCCTCGCCGAGCCGTCGGGCGAGCACCCGATCGGCGAGCTGACCTCCGGCATCCTGCGCGGCATCGAGGACGGCTGGTTCACCGGCGAGATCGCCGACTCCGCGTTCGCCTACCAGCAGGCACTGGAGAAGGGCGAGAAGAAGATCGTCGGCGTCAACGTCGCCACCGAGAGCGACCCGCACGCGCTGGAGATCCTGCGGATCAGCCACGAGGTGGAGCAGGAGCAGAACCGCGCGCTCGGTGAGCGCCGCGGTGCGCGGGACCAGGCTGCGGTCGACGCGGCCCTGCGCGAGATGGTCGAGGTCGCCCGCGGCGAAGGGAACCTCATCGAGCCGATGCTCACCGCCGTGCGCGCCGAGGCCACCCTCGGCGAGATCTGCGGCGTCCTCAAGGACGAGTGGGGCGTCTACCGCGATCCGGGCCGCTTCTGATCGCCGCGCTTTCCAGGTGTCCCCCAATGCCGCGTTCGGGGCACCGCCGTGGCGCACCCGCCGATGTGGTCGCTGACCCCCACACCGAGGCCCGCGACTGCGCATCGTGACGTGCGTGCCAGGATGGGACCGTGAGTAGGCCAGACCCTCGTCAGACCGCCGCCGCACCCGTCGCGATCGCAGGTGCCGTCGACCTGTCCGCGCTGAAGGCGCGGGCGGACGCCGCATCACGGCCGCAGTCGCCCGGTGGCGCTCCGAGCGCGCCGCCCACTATCCCCGCCGGCCGCTGGGTGCTCGACGTGACCGAGCAGACGTTCCAGGCCGAGGTCGTCGACCGGTCGATGCAGGTCCCCGTCATCGTGGACCTGTGGGCGACGTGGTGCGAACCGTGCACACAGCTCTCACCGGTGCTCGAGCGGCTGGCGCAGGAGGGCCGTGGCACGTGGGTGCTCGCCAAGGTCGACGTGGACGCGCACCCGCGCGTCGCTGAGCTGTTCGGCGTGAAGTCCCTCCCCACGGTGGTGGCCATCGCGGGCGGCCAGCCGGTGGAGGCTTTCGCCGGCGTGCAGACCGAGCCTCAGGTGCGCGACTGGATCCGCGGCATCCTGGACTCCGTCCGTGACCAGTTCCCCGGGGTCCGCGCCGCCGAGCAGGCGGCCGCAGCGGAGCCGGGCGAGGAGCCCGCGCCAGAAGACCCTCGCTTCACCGCAGCCGAACAGGCCATCGAGGCGGGGGACTACGACGCCGCAGCGGCGGCCTACCAGCAGATCCTCGACAGCGAGCCCGCCAACGAGGAGGCCAAGGCGGCGTGGGCGCAGGTGCGGTTCATGGCCCGCGCCGAAGCCGCCGACCCGGACGCCCCCGCGCGGGCCGACGCCGCGCCCGACGACCTCGACGCACAGCTGGCGGCCGCGGACACGGAGATCGCCCGGCAGGAGGTGGAGCGGGCCTTCGAGCGGCTCGTGGCCGCGGTCCGTCGGTCTGCGGGCGAGGACCGCGACCGGGTGAGAGCCCACCTCGTGGAGCTGTTCGACCTCTTCCCCACCGACGACCCCCGCGTGGCCACCGCCCGCCGCTCCCTCGCGCGCGCGCTCTACTGACAGCCGCCGTCGGCCCTCGGCGCACCGGGCGTCAGCCAGATGACACCGGCAGGCGGCACCCGCAGCACCGCGGAGGCCGGGCGGCCGTGCCACGCGTCCGCCGTCGCCTGCACCTCGCCGAGGTTGCCGACATCGGAGCCACCGTAGCGCGCGGAATCGGTGTTGAGCACCTCCCGCCACGGTCCCGCGGACGGCAGACCCAGCCGGTAGCCCTCGTGCGGTGCGCCGGAGAAGTTCGCGATGCACGCGAGCACCGAGGAGTCCGCACCCTTGCGGAGAAAGCTCAGCACATTGCCGCTCGCGTCGTTGGCGTCGATCCACTCGAAGCCCTCGGGGGAGGTATCGCGGCTGTAGAGCGCGGGGTGCGCCCGGTAGGTGGCATTGAGGTCGCCGACCATCCGCTGCAGCCCACCGTGCAGCGGATGGTGCACCAGGCCCCACTCCAGCGACCGGCTCTCCGACCACTCCGACGGCTGGCCGAACTCGCAGCCCATGAACAGCAGCTGCTTGCCGGGGTGCGCCCACATGTAGGCGAGCAGCGCGCGCAGGTTCGCGGCCTTGTTCCAGTCGTCGCCCGGCATCCGGGTCCACAGCGACCCCTTGCCGTGCACCACCTCGTCGTGCGAGAGGGGCAGCACGTAGTGCTCGCTCCAGGCGTAGACGAGCGAGAAGGTCAGCTCGTTGTGGTGGTAGGTGCGGTGGATCGGGTCACGCCCGGCGTAACCGAGCGTGTCGTGCATCCAGCCCATGTTCCACTTGAAACCGAAGCCGAGGCCGCCGAGGTGCGTGGGGCGGGTGACCCCCGGCCACGCCGTGGACTCCTCCGCGATCATCATGACGCCGGGGTGTCGCCTGCCGACCGTGGCGTTGACCTCCTGGAGGAACGCCACCGCGTCGACGTTCTCCCGGCCACCGTGGACGTTCGGCAACCATTCGCCCGGCTCGCGCGAGTAGTCGAGGTAGAGCATCGAGGCGACGGCGTCCACGCGCAGGCCGTCGACGTGGAACTCGTCGATCCAGTACAGCGCGTTCGCGACGAGGAAGTTCCGCACCTCGCGGCGGCCGAAGTCGAAGACGAGGGTTCCCCAGTCCGGCTGGGTGCCGCGTCGCGGGTCGGCGTGTTCGTAGAGGTGCGTGCCGTCGAACTCGGCAAGCGCCCAGGAGTCCCGCGGGAAGTGCGCAGGAACCCAGTCGACGATCACGCCGATCCCCGCGGCGTGCAGGGTGTCGACGAAGTAGCGGAAGTCATCGGGGGAACCGAAGCGCGACGTCGGCGCGTAGTAGGACGTGACCTGGTAGCCCCACGAGCCGCCGAAGGGGTGCTCCGCGACGGGGAGCAGCTCCACGTGGGTGAACCCGGTGGCCTGCAGGTGGTCCACGAGCTCGTGGGCCAGCTCGCGGTAGTCCAACCCCTGCTTCCACGACGCGAGGTGCAGCTCGTAGGCGCTCACCGGTGCAGCGGTCCAGTCGGTGGTCTCCCGGAGCTCGAGCCAGTCGTCGTCGGACCAGGTGTGGTCCGACGCCGTGACCACCGACGCGGTCTCCGGGGGGACCTGCGTGGCGAAGGCCATCGGGTCGGCCTTCTCGTGCCATGCGCCGTCGGGCCCGAGAATGCGGAACTTGTAGCGCGTTCCGGGACCCACGCCGGGCAGGAACAGCTCCCACACGCCGGCCGAGCCGAGCGCGCGCATCGGGGTGGCGACGCCCGACCAGCCGTCGAAGTCGCCGCTCACCCGCACGCCGCGCGCCGAGGGGGCCCATACGGCGAACGACGTGCCGTCGACGTCCCCGCCGGGGGTGGGGTAGCACCGCGGATGGGCGCCGAGCGCGTCCCAGAGCCGCTCGTGGCGCCCCTCGCTGATGAGGTGCAGGTCGACCTCCCCGAGGGTCGGCAGCCACCGGTACGGGTCGTCGGTCTCGGCGACGTGGTCGCCGTGGCGGACCCGCAGCCGGTAGTCCGCGGGTGGGTGCGGCAGCAGACCGTGGAACACGCCCTCCGGCGTGCGCTCCAGCGGATGCTCCTCGCCTGCCTGCAGCACGGTGACCTCATCGGCGGCGGGGCGTAGGACCCGGACGACCGTGCCGTCGGGATGTGGGTGCGCCCCGAGGACTGAGTGCGGGTCATGGTGGTCGCCGGCGAGCAGCCGCCGCACGTCCTCCAGGTCCGGCGCCGAACTGGTGGCCGGGCCCGGCGCTCCGTCGGGCGTGGCCGGACCGGACGGTGGCGCCGCATCCGGTCGGGTCTCCTCGTCGCGGTCTGCCGCGTGCACGGTGTGGTCCTCTCCTCCGGCTGGGTTCGGCCCCCAGTGTGTCGGGGATCAGCCGTTCGCGCCGTCCGGGGGAGCGAGCTCGGCCGCCCGCCACCCTGCCAGCGGTCGCAACGCAGCGCGTTGCTCACAAAAGGCTCCACTTCGTGAGGGACGGGCTGCGCTGGCGTGGCCCGCTCGCTGGTTGACCTACTTCGCTCGCCGCATGCTGCGCGGCGTGACACGAGGTCCGCGGGCACGTAGTGGAGCAGCTCGACGGTCTGGCCGTCGCCGATCGTCTCCCGAACGGCCATGCGCAGCGAGCGCCGCGTCAACCTTCCAGTGCCAGCGGTGCCCGGACGGCGGCGAGCGCGTCTTGCCAGGTGGCGGCGACCGGCTCTCCCCGGTGTCCGTCGAGCGCGGCGTCCAGCTCCCCCCGGCGTGCGGCGACCACACGAGAGTCAGCAGCGCCTCTGAGCGCCGCATCGGCGAGCGAATCGTGCCGTCGGGGCGCTCGGAGTAGGCGCGTGCTCGCTGGGCGTACTCCTGCGCGGCGTCGTCAACGCCGAGCCAGCGATACACCCCCATGGCGTAGAAGTCGGCCTTGGCCGGGTCGATCACGAAATGGTGATCCGGGTCCGCGGGGTTCGACAGCCGGTCGAGCACCGCCCGGCCGCGGGCCATCGCGTCCTCAGCGGCGACCCGATCGCCCAGCCTCGCCGCGGCGCGCGCCTCCTGCGCAGCCAGCTGCGCCGCCACACACGACATGCGGTCGATGCCCTGCCCGACCTGGGCGTGCACCAGCGCCTCAGCGGGCCGGCCCGCGGTGAGCGCCAGCCACGCCGCGATCTCATGTGACCAGCCGGTGATCTCGACGTGCCCGGACTCGGCGCCGAGCGACCCGGTGGCCTCACACCACGTCTCAGCCCCGGGCTGGTGGCCGAGGTCGTGGTGCAGACACGTCACCAACGCCGAGAGCCACCCGGCCGAGACCAGCACCTCCCGGTGCGCGTGCAGCGACGTACGCCGCTCCAACAGCCGCAGCGTGCGGTCCAGCCAGCCGCCGGCCTCGGTGAGCAACTCGGGCGCCGGGCGCACCGGGTAGTCCCGGCACAGCCGATCCACCCGCCGCGCCAGCAGCTCCAGGGTGGCCGGGCTGACGTCAGAGTGGGTGAGGCGGGCAACCAGCTCCAGCGCGTCCGCCGGGCCCGCCTCGGCCGCGCTCAGCTCGACGCCGGCGGCCACTGCGAGCG
>JALYQB010000364.1 GCA_030856045.1 Actinomycetota bacterium | reverse complement strand
GCCTCCAGCTCGGCGGCGAGCCGGTATCGGGTGGGGTCGTCCGACGTCGTGTGCGCGTCCATCCGGTAGGTGAACGCCTCCAGCAGCACGGGGCCGTTGCCGCTGCGGCACTCCGCCAGGGCCCACCGCGTGACGGCCAGCGTGGCGATCACGTCGTTGCCGTCGACGCGGATGCCGGGGAAGCCGTAGCCCTGCGCGCGGCGGTAGAGCGGCACGCGGGTCTGGCGTTCCAGCGGCTCCGAGATCGCCCACTGGTTGTTCTGGCAGAAGAAGACGACCGGTGCGTCGTAGACCGCGGCCCACACGAAGGCCTCGTGGACGTCGCCCTGGGAGGTGGCGCCGTCGCCGAAGAAGCAGATCGTCGACTCGCCGGTCTCGCCGTCACCCACCCGGCCCTCGAAGCGCTGCCCCATCGCGTAGCCGACGGCGTTGAGGCACTGGTTTCCGATGACGATCGTGTAGAGATGGAACCTGGTCTCCCGCGGGTCCCACGAGCCGTGGTCGGTGCCGCGGAAGATCCCCAGCAGCTCGGTGGGGTCGATGCCACGACACCACGCGACGCCGTGCTCCCGGTAGCTGGGGAACGCCATGTCCTGCGTGGCCATCGCACGGCCCGCACCGATCTGCGCCGCCTCCTGGCCGAGCAGCGGCACCCAGATGCCGAGCCGGCCCTGACGTTGCAGCGCGTTGGCCTCCCGGTCCGCCCGGCGGACGAGGACCATGTCGCGGTAGAGCCCCTGGATCTCGGCGGTACCGATGTCCAGCGCGAAGTCGGGGTGGTGGACGCGTTGGCCCTCGGGGGTCAGCAGCTGCACCAGATCGTCGCCGCCCTCGCTGGTCGCGCGCAGGCCTGCGATGACCTGCTGCGGGGACGGGGCAGGCTCCGGGGCCGCCGGGACGTGCTGCGGGGGCATGCGCCGCTCCTCGATGTCCGGCCGCTGACCGCGCCGGGGAGCGGCTGGTCACCGCTTCCGGTCAGCGGCCGGCGTTCACCACGTGGGCGGGCCGTCACGGCGCGGCTCGGGCCCGCCGTGCGGGCGGCCGTCCCCGGTGACACCGTCGACCTTGCGGACTGCGCTGTCGATCTGGCTGCGGTACTTGCCCTTGGTCTGCTTGTCCGCGAACCGGGCGGCCTTGTCGGTGAGGCCCCGCACCGGGTTCCGCTGTGCGTAGCGCTGGGCCTTACTGACGATCTTGCTGAGGAAGCTCATGTGCCCTCTCCTTGGTGCGGACGTGTCTGGTCCATTCTCGCGGTTCCGGCGGCCGGTGCGCCACCGGTGGCCTCCTGCAGCGCGGGCAGGTGGCCGTCGAGGAGGCGCTGCGTCTCCAGCAGCCGTGCCTGCACCTCCTCGCGCACTGCGCCGAGGTGCTGCACGTTGCGATGGGCGTCCCGCTCGCGCTGCTGGGCGACCGCAGTGGCCTCCGCGACGAGTCGCTGGGCCTCCTGCTGCGCCTGGCGCAGGTACGACGCCGCCTGCTCCTGCGCGCGGGAGCGGACGTCGTCGGCCTCCTCCTCGGCGAGCCGCAGCATGCGGTCCACCCGCTCGCCGACGGTGGGGGCCGGCTCACGGGCGCCGCCCTGCGCGCGCACCCGCGCCAGCTCGTCCTCCGCCGCTGCGGTGCGCTCGTGCGCCGAGCCCAGCGCATGTTCCGCGGCGGCCAGTTCGGCACCGAGGAACCGCAGCCGCTCGTCGACCTGTCTGCGGTCGTAGCCCCGCAGCACGACGGCGAAGGACGCGCCTCCCAGATCGGTCGAACTCACCGCTGGCCTCCCGCATCGCACCGACGTCCTCCGATCGAAGGTACCTGTCGGAGGGGAGCTGTCCGGTTGGAGGATACCCAGCGTGAGCGAGCTGCCTGTGCTGGCCCTGGACGTCGGCGGGACGAAGATCGCGGCCGCGCTGGTCGACGGCGGGCGGGTGCTGCGCCACGTCCAGCGCCCGACCGGTGACCCCTGGGCGACGGTCGTGGCGGTGCTCGACGAGGCGCGCGACGGCAGGCCCGTGCGCGGGATCGGCATCGGGTGCGGCGGGCCGCTCGACCCGGTCGCGGGCACCGTCAGCCCCATCAACCTTCCCGCGTGGGACGGCTTCCCGCTGCGCGAGCGGGTCGCGGCGCTGCTGCCGGGGGTGCCGGTCGAGCTCGCGGGCGACGCGGTGTGCACGGCCCTCG
>JALYQB010000360.1 GCA_030856045.1 Actinomycetota bacterium | reverse complement strand
CCCCCGCGCCGACCTCGACGACGACCTGCGGGCCCGCCGAGCGCCGCACCACGGCGGCGAGGCGGACGGCGAGCGCCCGGCTGCTCGGGGTCACCGTGCCCACGCCTTGCGGGGACCGCAGGGCCGCGGCGACGTACGCGCTCCATGACCGCGGCGTCCGGTTCACGCTGCCAGTGAACACCGCACGACCGACAACCGTCAGCTCTGGCCCGCGCAGCGATCAACCCTGCGCCAGCGCGAGAGCCAGGTACTTGACGTCGAGGTACTCGTCGATGCCCTCGGTGCCGCCCTCGCGGCCGAACCCGGAGGCCTTGATGCCACCGAACGGCGCCGCGGCGTTGGACACCAGGCCGGTGTTCATGCCGACCATGCCGGTATCCAGCCGCTCACCGACGCGCACCGCCCGGCTGAGGTCGCGGGTGTAGACGTAGGCGACGAGCCCGAACTCGGTGGCGTTCGCGAGTGCGACGGCCTCGTCCTCGCTGCGGAACGTGGTGATCGGCGCGACCGGACCGAACACCTCCTCGGAGAGGATGCGGGCGTCGTCGGGGACGCCGGACAGCACGGTCGGCGGGTAGAAGAAGCCGGTGCCGCCGTCCGCCTTGCCGCCGGTGGTCGCGGTGGCACCACGGGCCACGGCGTCGTCGACGAGCCCGGCGGCCTGGTCCCGCTGCCCCGCATTGATCAACGGACCGACCTGGACGCCGTCGTCGACGCCGTGGCCGACCCTCATGGCGCCCATCGCCGCGGTGAGCTTCGCGGTGAACTCCCCGGCGAGGCCCTCCGCGACGTGGAAGCGGTTCGCGGCGACGCAGGACTCCCCGTTGTTGCGCATCTTCGCGGTCACGGCGCCGGCCACGGCTTCGTCCACGTCGGCGTCGTCGAAGACGAGGAACGGGGCGTTGCCGCCGAGCTCCATCGACACCCGCTGCAGGTTGCCCGCGGCCTCGCTCATCAACGTCTTGCCGACCTCGGTCGAGCCGGTGAACGACACCTTGCGCAGCCGCGGGTCGGCCATGAGCGGGTTCACCACGCGGCTCGCGGACGTGCTGGGCACGACGTTCAGCACGCCGTCGGGCAGCCCCGCCTCGCTGAGCAACGCCGCGAGCGTCAGCATGGACAGCGGGGTGAGCTGCGGTGGCTTGACGATCATGGTGCAGCCCGCGGCGATGGCCGGCCCGATCTTGCGGGTGCCCATGGCGAGCGGGAAGTTCCACGGGGTGATGAGCAGGCACGGGCCCACCGGCTGCTTCATGGTCACCATCCGCTCGTGTCCCTTCGCCGGGTTCCGCGACCATCTGCCCTCGATGCGCACGGCCTCCTCGGAGAACCAGCGGAAGAACTCCGCGGCGTAGGCCACTTCCGCCTTCGACTCGGTGAGGCTCTTACCCATCTCCAGGGTCATGACGAGCGCGAGGTCGTCGGCGCGGTCGATCATGAGCTGCCAGGCCCGGCGCAGGATCTCGCCGCGCTCGCGGGCGGGCGTGGCGGCCCACTCCTGCTGCGTGCCCGCGGCGGCATCGATCGCGGCGGCGGCGTCGTCCGCCCGGCCGTCGGCGACCTCGGCGAGGTTCTCCTCGGTGGCCGGGTCCTGCACCCCGAATGTCCCCGACCCGCTGGCCCCGCGCCACTGCCCCCCGATGAAAAGGTCCTTGGGGACAGCGTCGATCTTCGGCTGGAACTCTGCGCGGGTCATGGCACCGGCGTACCCCTCACCCCAGCTTCTGTAACGCGGGCGGTCGGCGCCAGGGATCCCGACGGTGTTCGTGCCGTTCGCCGCACTCGGGCTGATGCTGCTCATGATCGGCGCGGCAGTCACCGACCAGCGCCGCGGCGAGCAGCCGATGATCGCGGGGAACATCGGCTGCTCGCCATGGCGGCTGTGGTCGTGTGGGGCCGATTCCTCCCGGCACGGCTCAGCGGCGGGAGGGTCGGGGGGTTTGCAATGGGTCGAGGAATGCTGGTGGGACGAAGACGGGGTGGCCGTCAGGGTCGAGGTGGACATACCAGCCGGGCCGGTGGATCAGGACGTGGTGGCGGCGGCAGAGCAGCCCGTGGGGTAGATCAACACACCACGTGTTCCCGGGAGTCCACTGCAGGGTGGCCCCGGGTGGTGCCTCACCACCAGCGCCGGGGCCTTGACCGGAATCGAGGTCCGGCCCATGTCCCAGCATCCCACCCCTACCCAGCGTCCCGCCGAGCCCGGCGAGCGCTGCACCTGCGGCCGCCCGGCCGTGCTCGTGTACCTCACCGAGCGACGTGACGTCGGCTACTGCGGCCGCCCGGACGGCGGCGCGAGGACCGTGCCCTGCCCGTTCTGCGGTGAGGAGACCACCCACCGCTCCCCGTGGGGTGACCCCGCAGTGTGCCCCGCCTACCGGGTGCGCCCGGCTGACCGGGCCGCCGTCGTCACGCTGACGCCCGGTGACCGGGCCGCCGTCACACTGACGGGTGGGCTGTCGGTACCGTGACCGTTCCCACAACGGGTGAGTAGGAGGGCGGGTGAGGAATGAGCTACGGGCACGCCGACAGGATCGCTGCGATATTGGCCGGTACTCCAGCGGCGGGCAGTGAGCCGCCGTCGATCGACCCAG
>JALYQB010000680.1 GCA_030856045.1 Actinomycetota bacterium | reverse complement strand
GGTCGGCGCCGACGCGGTCGTCCTGACCCCGGACCTGCCGGTCGTGCACCGGCTGCTCGGCCGCGCCCCGCGCCGTCCCGTCGGGCTGCGGTGGTCGCCGTCCGCGGTGGTGCTGCACGCCGGCGTCCGACCAGGCACCACCGGTGGATGGCCCGACCTCGCGCACCACACGATCAGCTTCGGCGGCGCGTGGGAGCGGACCTTCGACGAGATCATCCGCACCGGGCACCTCATGAGCGACCCGTCGCTGCTCGTCACGCGACCCACCGCGACCGACCCCTCGCTCGCCCCCGACGGGCGCGAACTGTTGTTCGTCCTCGCCCCGTGCCCGAACCTGCGCACCGCTCCGCTGGACTGGGACGCGGTGGGCCCCGCCTACCGCGACGAGATCGTCGGTGTCCTGGAGCGGCGCGGCCTGCGCGGTCTCGGCGACGCGATCGAGGCCGAGCACCTCGTCACACCGGCTGACTGGGCGGCCCAGGGGCTCGCGGCGGGCACGCCGTTCTCCGCGGCGCACACGTTCGCCCAGACCGGCCCGTTCCGCACCCGCAACCTCGTGCGCGGGCTGGACAACGTCGTCCTCGCCGGCTGCGGCACCACGCCCGGCGTGGGTGTGCCGACTGTGTTGCTGTCGGGGAAACTGGCCGCCGATCGGATCACGGCCCGCCGGCGTGCCCGCCTGCTGACCGCAGGATCACGAACCGGTCACTGACGCCGGGTGCGGCCCGGGCGCTGTGGAACCATGAATCAGTGGGATTATGCACCGCGCGATGACCTCGACACCGCCCGCTCCCTCCGCCGACTCGGATCCGGCCGCCACCGCATCGCCCGGACACCGGGCGTCGCCGCTCGACCATCTCCGCAGCGACCGGTTGTTGAGCCCCACGGTGTTGCTGGGCCTGCTCGGGTCCGTGCTGCTCACGGTGGGCGCGGTGGGTGCGGGCGGAATCCTGGCGCAGGACCCGCTGATCACCGGTGGGCCGCTGTCGTGGGTGCGCTACGGTCACGGCCGAATCCTCGCGACGATCGTTCTGTACCTCGGGTTCGGCCTGGTCGTCTGGGCGTGGGTGCGGCTCGGCCGCGACGTGCTGCGCGGCACTGCGACCGGACGCCAGGTGATCGCCGCGGGCGGGGTGTGGTTGCTGCCGATGCTCGTGTCGCCGCCGTTGTTCACCCGCGACGTGTACAGCTACCTCGGGCAGGGCGCGCTCGCGCTGCGTGGCATGGACCCCTACGAGGTCGGGCCCGCAGAGTTGCCCCCTGGCCCCGTCCCGGACAACGTGCACTACGTCTGGCAGACCACCCCTGCGCCGTACGGCCCGCTCTTCCTGTTCATCTCGAAGGTCATGTACTGGGCCACCGGCGATTCCACGATCCTGGGCGTGATCGGCATGCGACTCGTGCTGCTCGTCGGGCTCGGGTTGCTGGTGTACGCGCTGCCGCGACTCGCGGAGCGCCTCGGCGGCGACACCCCGGTCACCCTCTGGCTGGTCGTCGCGAACCCGATGATGGTCGTGCACCTCGTCGGCGGCCCGCACAACGACCTGCTCATGATCGGGCTGCTCGCGACGGGCACGCTGCTGGCACTACGGCGACACCACCTCGCCGGGATCGCCGTGGTCACGGTCGCGATGGCGGTGAAGGCCTCGGCGGGGGTGGCGCTACCGTTCCTCGTCGCCATCTGGGCAGCGCGGCTGCCCGGCAGCCGGTGGGCGCGCACCGTGAAGGCCGGCGCGGCGGGGCTCGCCACGTTCATCGTGGTGTTCGGCGCGATCACGCTGATCTCCGGTGTGGGCCTCGGCTGGGTCCCGGCACTCGACGCGCCGTCGGAGACCATCTACAACTGGATGTCGCTGCCCACCGGCGTTGGCCAGCTCGTATACGGCATCACGTGGCTGTTCGTCGACGTCGAGGCCGGGCCGTTCATCACGGTCACCCGGTTCCTCGGCTCGGCCCTGCTGCTCGGAATCCTGGCGTGGCAGTGGTTCACGGTCGGGCGGAACGCGCGCGACGGCGGCGCGGACGCCGTGCGCCGCGCGTCCTACGTCCTGCTGGCCTCGGCGCTGCTCGCCCCCGCCACGCTGCCCTGGTACTTCACCTGGGGCCTGGTCCTCGGCGCGTGCTTCGCCTGGACGCGGTGGGCGCTGTCCCTCGTCGTCGGCGCATCAACCTGGCTCGTGCTCGCGGCCTACCCGAGTGGCGAGTCCGCACTCGGCTCATGGCCCTACATGATCGGCACGGTCGTGGTGTCGGCGCTCGCGGCGGTGTCCCTGCTGCGACCGGACCCGCTCCGGGGCCGTCCCCAGGAAACCGCGGCGGCCAGCCGTGAGCCGTGAACTCGCCGCCGCCGGGATCACCGACCCAGCCCTGCGGGAGTCCTACGCGCTGTGCAGGCAGCTCAACGCCGCGCACGGCCGCACCTACTTCCTCGCAACCCGGCTGCTCCCCACGGGCTCACGCCCCGCGATCCACGCCCTCTACGGCTTCGCGCGCTTCGCCGATGAGATCGTCGACGATCTGAGCGACACCCGGCCCTGGCACGAGCGGCTCGCCGAGCTCGACGCTCTCACCGAACTGCTGCGCGACGGCCTCGCCACCGGTCGCTCCGACCACCCCGTCCTCCTGGCTCTGGTGCACACCGCGCACCGCTACGACATCGACCCGCGCCATTTCGAGGACTTCATGGTCTCGATGCGGATGGACCGTCCCGTGGCGGCCGGCGGGATCGCGGGCTACGCGAGCTTCGACGAGCTCGCCCGCTACGTGCACGGCTCGGCCGCGGTGATCGGTCTGCAGGTGCTGCCCGTGCTCGGCACCGTGGTCCCCCGCGCCGAGGCCGAACCGCCCGCGGCCGCGCTGGGCATCGCGTTCCAGATCACCAACTTCCTGCGCGACGTCGGCGAGGACCTCGACCGCGGTCGCGTGTACCTGCCCGCCGATGAGCTCGCCGCGTTCGGCGTGGACCGAGAGCTGCTCGTGTGGTCACGCCGCACCGGCCGGGTCGATCCGCGGGTGCGGCGGGCGCTCGCGCACCTCGTCGCCCGGACCCGGGCGATCTACCGCCGCGCGGCGCTGGGCGTCCCCATGCTCGAACCGGTCTCCCGGGCCTGCGTGGCCACCGCGTTCACGCTGTACGGCGCGATCCTCGACGAGATCGCCGCGGCGGGGTACGACGTGCTCGGCCGCCGCGTCACCGTGCCGCGGTGCCGGCGCCTCCGGGTTGCCGGGCCGGGCCTCGCCCGTGCACTGGTCGCCCGCGTCCGCTCCTGATCGCCCGACGGGTGATCAGAGCGCGAGGGCCTGCGCGCGGCGCTTGACCTCACGGCCGCGGTTGGACCGCAGCGCGCCGATCGGGGTTCCCGGGAGCGACTCGTCCGCAGTGAACAGCCACCGCAGGATGTCCTCGTCGGAGAAGCCGGCGTCGTGCAGCACGGTCAGGGTGCCCGGCAGCCCCTTCACGACCGCGGGTGGGTCGTCGGCGAGGAACTCGGCAGGTACGACCGGCACGCGGTCGCGGCGGACGGCCAGCAGCTGGCCCTCCCGCAACAGCTGGTACACGCGGGACACCGGCTGGCCGAGCCGCTCCGCCACCTCGGGCAGCGGCAGGACGGGGATCGCGGGATCGAGCACGTCGAGTACCGCAGGAACGTCACTCACGGGGGCCATCATGCCGCCCCGGCACCCCGCCGCGCCCACCACCTTCCGGCACGGTCGACGCGTGGCTCCGTACGATCGGATCGTGGAGCGATCGGTGGCCGAGCGGGAGGACCGGCTGCTCGGCGCCGTGCTCGACGGTCGCTACCAGGTCGACGCCGTGCTGGCGCGGGGTGGCATGTCCACCGTGTACGAGGGCGTCGACACGCGTCTGGAACGCCCGGTCGCGATCAAGGTGATGGCTCCCGGCTTCGCCTCCGACCCCGTCTTCCAGCACCGTTTCGAGCGCGAGGCGCGCGCCGCGGCCCGGCTGCAGCATCCGAACGTGGTCGGGGTGTACGACCAGGGAATCGACCGCTCCCCGACCGGTGACGCGGTCTTCCTCGTCATGGAGCTCGTCCCCGGCGGCACGCTGCGGGACCTGCTGCGCGAGCATGGTGCCCTGCCGATCGCCCTCGCGCTGTCGGTCGCGGAGCCGGTGGCATCGGCGCTGGCGTCGGCGCACCGCGAAGGCCTGGTGCACCGGGACGTCAAACCGGAGAACGTGCTGATCGGGCCGGGCGGGGTGGTGAAGGTCGCGGACTTCGGGCTGGTCCGTGCTGTCGCCGAGTCGAGCACCACAACCGGCAACGTCATCCTCGGCACGGTCGCGTACCTCTCCCCCGAGCAGGTCGCCACCGGTGCGGCCGACGCCCGCAGCGACGTCTACGCCGCGGGCGTGCTGCTCTACGAGCTGCTCACCGGCCACCCGCCCTACACCGGGGACACCGCGCTGTCGGTGGCCTACCGCCACGTCAACGACGACGTCCCGCCGCCCAGCGAGGCGGTGCCCGCGCTGCCCGCGCCGCTCGACGACCTCGTCGTGGCCGCCACCCGCCGGGACCCCGCGGCGCGACCCGAGGACGCGTCGGCATTCCTGCTCGCCCTGCAGCGGGTGCGTACGCAGCTGGGCCTGCATCGCGTCGTCGTCCCCGTTCCCGCCCAGCTCGTCGATACCCCCGAAGACGGCGCACCCGGAGGCGGTGCACCCGAGGGCCCGCGGCCGACACGCGCGATGCCCCGCACCGACCTACCCGCCGACACGTCCCCGCAGCGAGCCCCGCCGCCACCCGTGGACGGCGAGGCATTCCGGCGCCAACGTGCCCGCAGCCGACGCGCGTTCCTCGCCTGGCTCATCGTCGTGCTCCTGCTCGCCACCGCCGTCGGTACCGCGGCATGGTGGCTCGGCGCCGGCCGGTGGACGCCCGTGCCGTCGGTGGTCGGGCTCGACCGCGCAGCGGCGGAGGCCATGCTGACCGAGGCCGACCTCGGCGTCGAGCTCATCGAGGACCACTCCGACACGGTGGCGCCCGGGCTCGTCGTCGTCACCGACCCTGTCGCGGGCGACCGGGCCATCCGCGGGTCCGACATCGGGGTCGTGCTGTCCCTCGGCTCACCGATCGTGCCCGACCTGCCCGCCGGAACGTCCCCGGAGGACGCCGCTGACATCGTCACCGACGCCGACCTGCGGCCCGTCACCGACCCGGCGGCGGCGGAGTTCAGCGACGTCGTCCCGGGGGGCGCGGTCATCGGGTTGCGGCCCGCATCCGGCACCGTCCTCACCGTGGGCGCGCCGGTGACCCTCGTCGTGAGCCGCGGACCGGCGCCGACCACCGTGCCCGACGTCCGCGGACTGCCGGAGGCCGACGCGACCCGGGTGCTCGCGGATGCGGGCCTCGACGTCGACCGTGTCGAACGCCGTTTCGATCGCGACGTCCCCGGCGGGCAGACGATCGGGACCGATCCGGAGGCGGGCGACGACACGATCCGCGGCTCCGAGGTCACCCTCGTGGTCAGCACCTCACTCGTGGTGCCCGACGTCGTGGGCAGGCCGCGCGACGAGGCTCTCGCCACCCTCCGCGAGGCCGGCTTCACCCCGCGGGAGCGCGGCGACGGCGCCGGGC
>JALYQB010000664.1 GCA_030856045.1 Actinomycetota bacterium | reverse complement strand
GTCTCGACCAGAGCCTCGGGCGGCAGCGTGTAGGCGGCGTGCGGCCCGTAGCCGAGCTCGATGCGCTCGCCGGGCCCGCAGCGCAGCCCGTCGGCGTCGATCCGGCGCGAGATGTCGGCCACCATCTGCTGCCAGGTGCCGAGCCGGTCCCACCCCGGCGCGGCGATGATCCCGGGCGTCACCACGGCGCGGCTGCCCGCCTCGAGCACCGCCGAGATCACCGCGTCGGTGAAGAAGTACATCTCGACGCTGGTCGTGATGCCCGCGGTCAGCATCTCCACGCACCCGGCGAGCGTCCCGACGTGGACGTCGTCGGCGTCGAGCAGCGCCTCCGCAGGCCACATGACCTCGGTGAGCCAGCGCAGCAGCGGCAGGTCGCCGCCGAGCCCCCGCAGCACCGTCATCGCCGTGTGCGCGTGGGCGTTGACGAGGCCGGGCAGCAGGATCCCGGGCAGTCGCGTGGTGTGCTCGACGGGCGGAGCTGCGGCCTCCGGCCCGACGTGGACGATCCGGCCGTCCGCGCCGACGTCGACCACGCCGTCGCGCAGCACCGTGCACGCGGAGTCGCAGGGCAGCACGATCGGCGCCGCCAGCCGGAGGACTGATGTCATACCGGGGGTTCCACAGGCAGCTGGTGACGCAGCAGCGAGGCGAGCGGGCGCAGCGGCGCGAGCCATGCACCCTCGGGCGGCAGCGTCTCGAGCGTGATCCGCGGCAGCGGCTGGAGGAACAGCCCGTCGATGTCCTCGAGGTCGACGAAGTCGAGGACATCGGAGTTCACGGCGAACGACGCGTGCTCGCGGAACCCGACGACGGTGACGGTGACGCCCGCGGCGACCAGGTCCTCGAGGGGCTCGCGGAACGCGCGGCTGTCCCCGGACGCGACGACCACCCGGCGCAGCACGCCCTGCGCGTGGCGCGAGGAGATGTGCGCGAGCATGTCGTCGTCGATGTCGGAGTCGTCGATCTTGGGTTTCGCGAAGACGGCGAACCCGGTGTTGCGAAGCGCCTCGACCCACGGCCGCACGAAGTCGGTGTTGCCGGAGGTGATGTTGGTGAACACGGTGGCCTCGGGCTCGGTGTCCTCACCGGCGACGCCGATCAGCCACCGGCCGAGCGCGTCGAACCGGGGCCGCGACGCCGAGCTCGGCCGCCCCCCCAGGATCGAGCCGAGGCTCATGTCGATGTTCGGGGCGTCCCAGACGAGCAACGTGGTCGGGTCCGCGGGGATCGGCGCCGGGTTCATGCCTGCGATCCTGCCGCGTCGTGCGGGACCGGCGGACACTCGGGTCAGCCGTCGGGCTCGACCCTCACAGCGAGCACATCCCGAATCCGGCGGCCCTCCTGCTGGGCGCGCTGCTCGAACTTGGACACCGGGCGCCACTCCGGCCGCGGCGTCCAGCCGTCCGGCCCGGGATCGACGGGGCGCAGCGAGGGCTCCGCGGTGACCACATCGCGCATCTGCCCGGCGTAGTGCTCCCAGTCCGTGGCCAGATGCAGCGTGCCGCCGGGCACGAGGCGGGACGCGGCGAGCGCGACGAACTCGGGTGTCACCAGGCGACGCTTGTGGTGCTTACGCTTGGGCCACGGGTCGGGGAAGTAGACGCGCACCCCGTGGAGGGCGCCCGGCGCGATGTGGTCCTGTAGCAGGTCGAGGGCGTCACCGCGGAGCAGGCGCAGGTTGGGCAGGTCGATCTCCTCGATCCGCAGCAGCAACTGCGCGAGGCCGGGCTTGTAGACCTCGACGGCGAGGTGGTCGAGGTCCGGCCGGGCGGCGGCGAGCGCGGCGGTGGCCTCGCCCATCCCGGAGCCGATCTCCAGCACCACCGGGGCGTCGCGGCCGAACCACGCTGCGGTGTCCAGCGGTCCGTCGGGCAGGCCGGCGACGTGGCGGCCGAGACGCGTCCACGACCGGTCCCACGCCCGCTCCTGGCCGACGGTCATCCGCTCGCCGCGCTGGACGTAGCTCACGACGTGGCGCATCGCCTCCGGACGGACCTCGTGCACGACGCCCAGCCTGCCCCGGTGCGCGGGGCCGCGGTCAGCTGCCCCGGTTCTCGCCCAGCTCCTCGACGAGGGTTAGGGTGCATCGCCACGCCAGACCCGCACCGACGTGCCGTGTCACCGTGATGACCGAGGGGGTTCACATGGTCGCATCTGACCCATTGGTTCCGCCTTCCGCTCTGCTTCCGCTCGCCGACACGCGCGGCGGCGGACAGCGTCCCGTCGAGCACGCGCCTGGGTCGCTGCGGCCTTTTTCAGCCACCCTTGCTGTAGTCCCGATCCAATGTGGCAAGCACGACACCACCGCAACCAAGTGGGACAAGACAGAGGAGACCGAGAGGTCTAGGGACGGTGTCGTTGTGCCGGATACCGTCGTCATCCCTCAGACCGACACCTGAGCTCGGTGGCTACCCCCCGTACTGTCCTTGTGCTGACTGGTTCGGAAGACCCGACCGCAGACGTGGTGATCAGCGAGATCACGCGCCGGGGCATCCGGGCCGCCCGGCACGATCTGGGCGACTTCCCCGCCCGTGCGTGGCTGAGCGCCATCCACGACAGCAACGGTTGGTCGGGGCGGATCATCGGCCCGGACACGACCACGAACCTCGACGAGGTCGTCGCGGTGTATTACCGACGCCCCAGTCGCTTCACCTTCCCCCCAGGCATGTCCGACGCGGACCGCGCCTACGCTGAGGCAGAGGCCCGCCTCGGCATGGGCGGGGTACTCGCCGCGCTCGGCTGTCGCTGGGTCAGTCATCCCCACCACATCGCACGGGCTGAATGGAAACCACTGCAGCTGGAGATCGCCCGTCAGGCCGGGCTGGCCACGCCACTGACGCTGATCGGCAACGATCCCTCTGACATAACAAAGTTCGCCGAGCTCGCTGACGGGCCGGTCGTGTGCAAGACGCTGTCCTCGATGGTCCTCGCTGAAAATGGTCAGCATAAGATCACATACACCACGCTCATCGATCCGCACAGCATTGACCACACCGCTTTCGCAGCCACCGCGCACCTGCTACAAGCGTGGGTACCGAAGGCCCGGGAGGTGCGGGCCACGGTGGTCGGAGAGCAGGTGCTCGCGGTGGTAATCGAGGCCAACTCAACTCGTGCCCGAGTCGATTGGCGCGCCGACTACGACGCATTGCGCTACTTACCGATCAACGTACCCGCCGAGGTCACCGCGGGGATGTTGGCCTACCTCCGTGCGTTCGAGCTCAATTACGGTGGGTTCGATTTCGTGATTACCCCCGATGAAGAGTGGATCATGCTTGAGTGTAACCCGTCAGCACAGTGGCTCTGGCTGCACCACATCGCTGGCCTACCGATCCCCGCTGCGCTGGCTGACCTGCTCATCGGAGCTCAGGCATGACCCAGGCCACCAACGTCTCCGATTGGGCGCGGCGCGCGACGGCGCTGGCCGCCGAGCTCACCGACGCGGGAGTTCTTATCGATCCCTGCTGGCGCGCGGCGATCGAACAGACTCCTCGACATCTATTCGTCCCGCGCTTCTATCGCGACGACGACACGATAGTCGATGGCGCCGATCCGGCTACCGTCGACGAGTGGCTCGACGCGGTTTATAGCGACACCAGCCTCGTTGTCCAGTGCGCCATCGCGCCCGGTACGGACCTTCAATTCCCCACGAGTTCCTCAACCATGCCCAGCCTGATGGTCCGCATGCTGCAGCTGCTCGACGTCATCGACGGTTCGAGTGTGCTGGAGATCGGCACCGCCACCGGCTACAACGCCGCGCTGCTCTGCCATCGCCTCGGCGCCGACCACGTAGCGAGCATCGAGCTGCACACCGGCCTAGTACTACAGCGCTAGATCATGAGCGTTTGTAGGCGGAGGTGGCGTCGGATGTGGGCTCGGCGGGCCTGGGCTTGGTGTCGGCGGCGCCAGGTTGACCAGTGCAGGCCGTGGGTGATGGTGTGTTGGTCGCGGTGGATGAGGTTGAGGAGTCGGCGGATTTCGGCGAGGGTGAGCGCGATTAGTCGTCGATGGATGGGTGGCGCGGTTTCGGGTTCGGTCGGCTTGTCGGGTGGATTATCCTGTAGGTCTGGTTGTTTGGCTTGTTGGGCCCCCTTTTTTTGGCTTTGTGTGCGGTGACGGCGAGGAA
>JALYQB010000657.1 GCA_030856045.1 Actinomycetota bacterium | reverse complement strand
CCTCGCGGGCGGTGACGCGCGCCGGGCGCTGACCGCGCTGGAGACCGCGGCCGAGGCCGTCACCTCCGCGGGCGCAACCACCGTGGACCTCGCGGTGCTCGAGGCCACCGTGGACCGCGCGGCCGTGCGCTACGACCGCACGGGCGACCAGCACTACGACGTCACCAGCGCGTTCATCAAGGCCATCCGCGGGTCCGATGTGGACGCCGCGCTGCACTACCTCGCGCGGATGGTCGAGGCGGGCGAGGACCCCCGGTTCATCGCGCGGCGCCTCGTGGTGCACGCCAGCGAGGACGTCGGGATGGCGGATCCGGCCGCGCTGCAGACCGCGGTCGCGGCAGCGCACGCCGTCGCGTTTCTCGGCATGCCGGAGGGGCGCCTCGCCCTCGCGCAGGCCACGATCCACCTGGCCACCGCCCCGAAGTCGAACGCCGTGATCACCGCGATCGACTCGGCGCTCGCCGACGTCCGGGCCGGGGCCACCGGGTCGGTGCCGGCGCACCTGCGCGACGGGCACTACGCCGGGTCGGCCACGCTGCGTCAATCCCCCGTGGGGCACGCGCAGGGGTACCGCTACCCGCACGACCGGCCGGAGGGTGTGCTCGCCCAGCAGTACCCGCCGGACGACCTCGTCGGCCGCGACTACTACACCCCGAGCGGCCACGGCCGGGAGCAGGGGCTCGCCGAGCGCGTTGCGACCCTGCGCCGCATCGTGCGCGGTACCCCGCTGGAGAACTCGTGAGCGATCCAGGGCTGGGCACTGCACGTGGACGATCGCACGACCGGTGGACCGCACCGCGCAGTGATCCCCTGCCGCGGTAGCCTGACCGCCCACCACGGGCAACAACGAGGAGGGCACGTGTCGGCAGGCCAGATCGCCGCGCTCATCGCCGCCGGTGCGTTCGTGCTGTTAGTGCTGCTGCTCGCCGTGCCGCTGACCAAGCTCGGCCGCACGCTCGACGAGGCGACGGTAGCCATCCGCAAGGCGCACGAGAACAGCGACCCACTGCTGACCGGCGCGAACACCGCCATCACGCACGTCAACTCGCAGCTCGAGCGACTCGATGGCATCTCCGCCAATGCGCGGTCGGTCACGGGCAACGTCTCCGCGCTGACGTCGATCTTCACGGCCACGCTGGGCGGCCCACTCGTGAGGGTCGCTGCGCTGTCGTACGGGATCAACAAAGCCCTCAAACGCCGCCGTAGGGGCAAGGCCCAGGACGCGGAGTTCTCGCGGCCGCGGCGCCGGCGTCGAGCCGGGAGCACTCGATGAGCCGGGTGTTCTGGCTCGGCGTCGGCGTCGCAGCCGGTGTCACGGTGGCCCGCAAGGTCAGCGGCGCCGCGCGCAGGCTCACCCCCGCGGGCGCCGCCGAGAACATCGGCGACGCCATACGCGAGCTGGCCGCCGCCGTGGGTTCGTTCGGCGCCGACGTCCGCGCAGGCATGGTGGAGCGGGAGGCCGAGCTGCACGCGACAGTGGCGGCCCGGACCGGAATCGACACCACGCCGCGGCACCTCGCGTCGGGCCGGGAGGCGTGGACGCCACCCGCGGCGGACGGCGCCCGGTCCCGGCGCTCGGCCGGGGGGTCCGCGCGCGCCTAGCGCCCCCCGGCCCCACCCGTTCGTCCCCTCAGGAAGACTCCAGCCGTGCAGACCCACGAGATCCACCAGCGGTTCCTGAGCCACTTCGAACGTGCTGGGCACACCGTCGTGCCCAGCACGTCGCTGCTGCTCGACGACCCGAACCTGCTGTTCGTCAACGCCGGTATGGTGCCGTTCAAGCCGTACTTCCTCGGCCAGGCGACCCCACCGTACCCGCGCGCGGCGTCGGTCCAGAAGTGCGTGCGCACCCCGGACATCGACGAGGTCGGCAAGACCACCCGGCACAACACGTTCTTCCAGATGGCCGGGAACTTCTCCTTCGGCGACTACTTCAAGCGGGGCGCGATCTCCCACGCCTGGGAGCTGGTCACCGGCTCGCAGGACTCCGGTGGGTTCGGTTTGGACCCGGACCGCATCTGGGTCACCGTCTACACCGACGACGACGACGCCGAGCGACTGTGGCGCGACGGTGTCGGGATGCCCGCGGAGCGCATCCAGCGCCGGGGCTGCCCCGACAACTTCTGGTCCATGGGCGTACCCGGCCCGTGCGGCCCCTGCTCGGAGATCTACTACGACCGCGGGCCGGAGTACGGCCGCGACGGCGGCCCCGTGGTCGACGAGGACCGGTACCTCGAGATCTGGAACCTCGTCTTCATGCAGGGCGAGCGCGGCGAGCAGACCGGCCCGGACAAGTGCGACTACCCGGTGCTCGGCGTGCTGCCCGCGCCGAGCATCGACACCGGCATGGGCATCGAGCGGGTCGCGTTCCTGCTGCAGGACGTGGCGAACGTCTACGAGACGGACCTGCTCCGCCCGGTGATCACGAAGGCGGAACAGCTCTCGGGCCGCGGCTACGGCGCCGACCCCGGCGACGACGTGCGGTTTCGCGTCATCGCCGACCACGCCCGCACCGGCGTGATGCTGATCGGGGACGGCGTCACCCCCGGGAACGAGGGCCGCGGGTACGTGCTGCGCAGGCTGCTGCGCCGCATCGTCCGCTCGATCCGGCTGCTCGGGGTCCACGAGCCGGTGCTGGGCGCGATCGCACCGGTGGTCCGCGACGCGATGGGTCCGACGTACCCCGAGATCGTCACCGACTTCGAGCGCATCGAGGCCGTCGCCCGCGCCGAGGAGGAGGTGTTCCTCACCACGCTGTCCAGCGGCTCCCGGATCTTCGACCTGGCGGTCTCGCAGACTCGCGACGCGGGCGGGACGCAGCTGTCCGGCGACCGCGCGTTCCAACTGCACGACACGTTCGGGTTCCCCCTCGATCTCACGCTGGAGATGGCCGCCGAGGCCGGGCTCACCGTCGACGCGGACGGCTTCACCGCGCTGATGGCCGAGCAACGCCGCCGCGCGAAGGCCGACGCCGCGGCCCGCAAGACCGGGCACGGCGACCTGGGGGAGTACCGGGTCGTGCTCGACGCGTCCGGCGCCACCGACTTCCTCGGCTACACGGACCTGCGCGCCGAGGCGCGAGTGGTGGGGCTGCTCGTCGACGGCCTCGGCGTCCCCGCCGCGGGGGAGGGTACGGCCGTCGAGGTGGTGCTCGACCGCACCCCGTTCTACGCCGAGGGTGGCGGGCAGCAGGCCGACACCGGCCGCATCGTCGGTGACGGGTTCACCGTGGAGGTCGCCGACGTGCAGTCGCCCGTCGCGGGGCTGACGGTGCACCGCGGGCGGGTCGCCACCGGTGAGGTGCGTCTCGACGCCGCCGCGGCCGCCGAGGTCGACGTCAGCCGCCGCCGGGC
>JALYQB010000634.1 GCA_030856045.1 Actinomycetota bacterium | reverse complement strand
GAGCTCGAGGGCCCGGTGCACCGCGGGGGCTCGCATGAGGAGCACCCTACGGGGACCCTGCCCCGGCGAGCCGGTGACCATAAGCTGGGCAGCGTGCGAACCGTGGCGGTGCTCAGCCTCAAGGGCGGGGTCGGCAAGACGTCGGTCGTGCTCGGACTCGCGGGGGCGGCGCTGAAGCGGGGCGTCCGCACGCTCGTCGTCGACCTCGACCCGCAGGGCAACTGCACCGCCACCCTGGATCCCGACGCCACCACCGCCACCCTCGCCGACGTACTCGCCGACCCCTCACCGGCCGTCCTCGTGCAGGCCATCGCGCCGAGCGCGTGGGGCCCGGAGGTCGACGTCCTCGTCGGTGCGGAGGAGGCCGAGGCCCACAACCGTCCCGACCCCGACACTGCGCGGCTCTGGCGACTGCAGCGCGCGCTGGCCGGGCTCGACGGGATGTACCGGCTCGTGCTCGTCGACTGCCCCCCGTCGCTCGGCCAGCTCACCCGCTCGGCGCTGGTCGCCGCGGACGGCGCGCTGCTCGTGACGGAGCCGACGATCTACGCCAACACCGGGATCCAGCGCGCCGTCGAGGCCGTCGAGACGGAGCACGCGCACAACCCGGGCCTGCGGCCGGTCGGCGTCGTGGTGAACCGGATCCGGGCGCGGTCGGCCGAGCACGAGTACCGCATCGCGGAGCTGCGGGAGCTGTTCGGGGACCTCGTGCTGCCCACGATGCTGCCGGACCGCTCCGCGGTGCAGCACGCGCAGGGCGCCGCGCAGCCCATCCAGCGGTGGAGCACGCCCGGCGCGCGCGAGATGGCGCGGCGCTACGACGAGCTGCTGGTGCTGGTGGCGGGCGCCGCCCTCGACCGGGAGTAGAGGGTGCCCGAGGGCGACACCGTCCGGCTCACCGGGCGCCGGCTGGACGCCGCGCTGCGCGGGCAGCGGCTCGTGCGCGGGGAACTGCGCCACCCGCGGCTCGCGACGACGGACCTCGCCGGGCTGGTGGTGCACGGCGTGGTGAGCGTCGGGAAGCACCTGCTCACCCGGTTCGACGACGGCATGAGCCTGCACACGCACCTGCGGATGGACGGCTCGTGGCACCTCTACCCACCGAGGAGGCGCTGGCGGGGGCCGGACCACCAGGTGCGCGCCGTGCTCGCCACGGCGGACCGGGTCGCCGTCGGGTTCCGGCTGCACGACATGGCGCTCGTGCCCACCGCGTCGGAGCACCTCCTCGTCGGCCACCTGGGGCCGGACCTGCTCGGTGACGACTGGGGCCCGGCGGCGGAAGCGGAGGCGGTGCGGCGGCTGGGAATGCAGCCGTCGCGGGAGCTGGGGGTCGCGCTGCTGGACCAGCGGGTGCTCGCGGGCGTCGGCAACCTCTACAAGACCGAGGTGTGCTTCCTGCTCGGGGCGTCACCGTGGACCCCGGTGTCCGAGGTGGACGTCGCCGAGGCCGTGCGGCTGTCCCGCGACCTGCTCGCCCGCAACGCGGAGCGCCCTGAGCAGTCGACCACCGGCGCCCTCGGCCGGGGGCAGCAGCACTGGGTGTTCGAGCGCGCCGACCGGCCGTGCCGCCGCTGCGGGAGCGCCATCCGCACCGCCCGGCAGGCTCCCCCGGACGCCCCGGTGCAGGAGCGGGTCACCTACTGGTGCCCGACCTGTCAGCCGGGCCCGCAACCGCGTCGGACAGCAGCGCGGACGGCGCCGTGCCCCCGACGACGCGGTCAGGCCTGGCCGGGCTGCTGCCGAGTCTGCTGCGGCTGGGAAGGGGGCTGCGCGGGCTCCGGGGCGGCCTGCCCCGGCTGCGAGCCGCCGATCTCGCCGGCGACCGGGCCACCGCTCATCGACGCGCGGATCTGTTCGAGCCGCGAATGGCCCGCCATCTGGACCGTCGACTGCTGCACCTCCAGCATCCGGCCCTGCACCGAATCCTGCGCGAGCTCCGAGGAGCCGATCGCGTTCGCGTAGCGCCGCTCGATCTTGTCCCGCACCTCGTCGAGCGACGGCGTCGACCCGGGCGCGGCCAGGTCGGTCATCGACCGCAGCGACGCGGACACCTGCTCCTGCATCTTCGCCTGCTCCAGCTGCGAGAGGAGCTTGGTGCGCTCGGCGATCTTCTGCTGTAGCGCCATGGCGTTGCGCTCGACGGCCTGCTTCGCCTGCCCCGCAGCCTGCAGCGACTGGTCGTGCATCGTCTTGAGGTCCTCGACGGACTGCTCGGCGGTCACGAGCTGCGCGGCGAAGGCCTCGGCGGAGTTCTCGTACTGCGTCGCCTTTCCGGCATCACCCGCGGTACGGGACTGGTCGGCCAGGACCAGGGCCTGCCGGGCCGAGGACTGCAGCTTCTCGACCTCGCCGAGCTGGCGGTTCAGCTTCATCTCGAGCTGGCGCTGGTTCCCGATCACCGCCGCGGCCTGTTGGGAGAGAGCCTGGTGCTGGCGCTGCGCCTCCTCGATGGCCTGCTGGATCTGCACCTTCGGGTCGGCGTGCTGGTCGATCTTCGACGAGAAGGCCGCCATGAGGTACTTCCAGAACTTCACGAACGGGTTGGCCATGATCTGGTCCCTGCTCTCCGGCTGCGCACATTGACGACTCGACGGCTCCCACCGGCGCCGTCATCCCCATCGTGTCAGGTGCGACGCAGTGGCTCCACACACCCGGGGATCTCCGGGGCACCCCTGAGGGACTCGTCAGGCGGCCACTCCGGCCATCGCCCGTGGCCTGGCAGGCCCGGACGTCGACACGGGCGCGACGCGCAGGTCGGTCAGCCGCTCGCCGGCGGGGACCACGATCCGCCCGCCGTCGACCTCGCCCGCGCTGTCGACCAGCTCGTCCGGAACGGTGTCGGGTACCGGCGAACCGAAGCCCGGCCCGACGTCGCCCGCGACGCGACGCAGCAGCTCGTCCAGCGGCAGCGCGAGCGCGCCGCAGATGGATGCCAGCAGCTCGCTCGACGCCTCCTTGCGGCCCCGCTCCACCTCGGACAGGTATCCGAGGCTCACCCTGGCCTCCCGGGACACCTCCCGCAGGGTGCGGCACTGGGACGTCCGGGTGAGACGCAGGCGATCGCCGATCGCCTCCCGCAACAACACGGTCATCGCGCCCTCCGTCCGTGAACCGGCCCCCGGTTCGTCCTCCCACCGTACCGACGACGCCCGACACCGCGCGGGGTGGCGGCGTCCGCTCACGGTGAACGCCCGCCGTCGCCGGTGGCTTCGGCCGCTACCCTGCGGCGAGCGCCCGCTGGGCGGTGGCGCGCAGCCTCAGTGCCCGCACCATGTAGTCAGCGCCGGTGACGACCGTGAGCACCACCGCCACGCCCATTGCACCCCACCGCACCGGGAAGGCGCCCACCGGCAGGGGCAGCAGGTAGAGCCCGATCGCGACGGCCTGCGCGAACGCCTTGACCTTACCCCCGCGACTCGCCGGGATCACGCCGTGGCGCAGGACCCAGAATCGCAGCACGGTGACCCCCACCTCGCGCACAGCGATGACGATCGTCACCCACCACGGGAGCTCCCCGAGTGCGCTGAGTCCGATCAGGGCCGCCCCGGTGAGCGCCTTGTCCGCGATCGGGTCCGCGATCGTGCCGAAGTCGGTCACCTGACTCCAGCGGCGGGCGAGATCCCCGTCGACCCGGTCGGTGAGGGTGGCGACGCCGAACACGACCGCTGCCGTGGCGCGCCACAGCGGGTCGGTGCCGTCGGCCTCGAGCAGGGCGAACAGGAAGACCGGGACCAGCGCCAGCCGAGACATCGTCAGCACATTGGCCAGGTTCCACAGCGGAACAGCCGGCCCCGGCGATGTCACGCGGGGCCGCCCGCCGGCACGAGTACCTCGACCGGCTCGACCACGAGATCCACCCCCGCGGAACCGACCACCCGGCAGCGGACGAGGTCACCGACCGCGAACCCCTCCTCACTGACGACGCACGCGCCGTCGACCTCGGGCGCCTGGTGCTCGGCTCGGCCCAGCGTGTCCTCGTCGACTGCCTCGCCCTCGGTCTCCACCAGGACGTCGACCACCTCGCCGATCCGCTCCTCGGCGCGCTGTGAGGTGAGCTCCTCGGCGAGCTGGGTGATCCGTGCGACCCGCTCGGTGACGGTGTCCTCGTCGACCTTCCCCGCTAGACCCTCCGCCTCGGTGCCGTCCTCGTCGGAGTAGCCGAAGACGCCGATCGCGTCGAGCCGCGCCGCGGTGAGGAACCGCTCGAGCTCGGCGACGTCGTCCTCGGTCTCACCGGGGAACCCGACGATGACGTTGCTGCGCGCACCCGCCCGCGGGGCGAGGTCGCGGATCCGCGCCAGCAGGTCCAGGAAGGGCTCCGTCGACCCGAACCGCCGCATCCGGCGCAGCACGGGCTCGCTGGCGTGCTGGAAGGACAGGTCGAAGTAGTCGGCGACCCCCGCGGTGGCGGCGATCGCGCGCAGCAACTCCGGGCGGGTCTCGGCGGGCTGCAGGTAGGAGACCCGGGTCCGCAGGATGCCCGGCACCGCGGCCAGCCGGGCGAGGAGGTCCGCCAGCGCGTCCGGGTGGCCGAGGTCCTTGCCGTAGGACGTCGAGTTCTCGCTGACGAGCACGAGCTCGCGCACACCCTGGCCCGCGAGCCACGCCGCCTCGGCGAGCACGTCATCGGCCGACCGCGAGGCGAACGCGCCGCGGAAGGACGGAATCGCGCAGAACGAGCACCGCCGGTCGCACCCTGAGGCGATCTTCAGTGGCGCCACCGGGGAGTCGTCGAGCCGCACCCTCGGCGTCCGCGGGCCCCAGCCGTGACCGGGCAGTGCCGGGCCGGCGGCGAGGGCAGCCGGGCGTGCCACCGGGCTGATCGGCAGCATCGTGCGGCGGTCGACGGGTGTGTGCGCCGGTTGGTCGTCCCCCGCCAGCACGGACCGGAGCCGGTTTCCGAGGTCGGGGTAGGCGTCGAAGCCGAGCACCGCCGCGGCCTCGGGGAGGCTCGCGGCGAGCTCGGCGCCGTAGCGCTCCGCGAGGCACCCCACCGCGACGACCTTGGCACCGCTGTCCGCCGCGCCGAGCAGCGTGTCGATCGAGTCTTTCTTCGCGCTCGCCACGAAGCCACAGGTGTTCACGACCACCACATCGGCGGGCTGCTCGGCATCCACCAGCTCCCAGCCGTCACCGGTCAGCCTGCCCGCCAGTTCCTCGGAGTCGACGTCGTTGCGCGCGCAACCGAGGGTGAGCAGGGCGACACGGGGCACAGCGGGCGGCGGTGGCACGACTGCCAGGGTATCGGTGCGACGACGCGGCGCCGATACCCTGGCAGCCGTGCCACCGCCGCCCGACGACCATGCCGTGATGGTGCGCCGAGCGCGGGTCTGCGACGTGCGCGCGATCAAGGCCCTCGTCGACCATTACGCCGGGCAGGTCCTGCTCGCCAAGCAGCTCGTGACGCTCTATGAGGACGTGCAGGAGTTCTGGGTCGCGCGCCGGCGCGGCGGGGTCATCGGCTGCGGCGCCTTGCACGTGCTGTGGGAGGACCTGGCAGAGATCCGCACGCTGGCCGTCCACCCGTCGGCGCGCGGCTTCGGCGTGGGGGCCGCGCTTGTCGACCGGCTCGTCGGCCAGGCGCGCGAACTGGGCCTGCAGCGCGTGTTCGTCCTCACGTTCGAGGAATGTTTCTTCCGCAGACACGGCTTCGAGACGATCGACGGCGCCCCCGTCACGCCCGAGGTCTACGCGGAGATCCGCCGCTCGCACGACGAGGGCGTCGCGGAGTTCCTCGACCTGCCGTTCGTGAAGCCGAACACGCTCGGCAACACGCGGATGCTGCTCACGCTCTGAGTGCCGGTGGCGCGCCACCAATGCCGCGTTGGGAACCCGCCAGCCCGGCGCTACGGCTCGTCGTCCTCGGGTACCGGGCCGCCGCGGATCGAGAACAGCAGGCCGTCGAGCTCGTCTGGCTTCACGAGCACGTCGCGTGCCTTGGAGCCCTCCGAGGGGCCGACGACGCTCTGGCTCTCCAGCAGGTCCATGAGGCGCCCGGCTTTCGCGAACCCGACCCGGAGCTTGCGCTGCAGCATCGACGTCGAGCCGAACTGTGAGCTGACGACGAGCTCGGCGGCCTGCAGCAGCACGTGCATGTCGTCGCCGATGTCGGGGTCGATGTCCTTCTGCTCGCCCGCCTTCGCCGCGGTGACGCCCTCGGTGTACTCCGGCATGGCCTGGTCCTTGGCGAAGGAGACGACCGAGGAGATCTCCTCGTCCGTCACGAACGCGCCCTGCACCCGCTTCGGCCGCGACGAGCCCATCGGCAGGTACAGCGCGTCGCCCATGCCGATCAGCTTCTCCGCGCCCGGCTGATCGAGGATCACGCGCGAGTCGGTGAGCGACGACGTGGCGAACGCCAGCCGCGAGGGCACGTTGGTCTTGATGAGCCCGGTGACGACGTCCACGCTCGGCCGCTGCGTCGCGAGGACGAGGTGGATCCCCGCGGCGCGGGCCTTCTGGGTGATCCGCACGATCGCGTCCTCGACGTCGCGCGGCGCGGTCATCATGAGGTCGGCGAGCTCGTCGACGATCGCCATGATGTACGGGTACGGCCGGTACTCCCGCTCGCTGCCGGGCGGCGCCGTGATCGCCCCCGACCGGACCTTGGTGTTGAAGTCGTCGATGTGGCGCACCCGGCTGGCCTGCATGTCCTGGTAGCGCTGCTCCATCTCCTCGACGAGCCACGTCAGCGCGGCGGCTGCCTTCTTCGGTTGCGTGATGATCGGCGTGATGAGGTGCGGGATGCCCTCGTAGGGCGTCAGCTCGACCATCTTCGGGTCGATGAGGATCATGCGGACCTCGTCCGGCGTGGCCCGCGCCAGCAGGGACACCAGCATGGAGTTCACGAAGCTCGACTTCCCGGAGCCCGTGGACCCGGCCACCAGCAGGTGCGGCATCTTCGTGAGGTTCGCCGAGACGAAGTGCCCCTCGATGTCCTTCCCGAGCCCGATCACCATCGGGTGCTGGTCCTTACGGGACGAGGCCGAGCGCAGCACGTCGCCCAGGCGGACCATCTCGCGGTCGGTGTTGGGCACCTCGATGCCGACGGCCGACTTCCCCGGAATCGGCGCGAGGATCATGATGTTGTCGGTGGCCACCGCGTAGGCGATGTTGCGGGTGAGCTGGGTGATCTTCTCGACCTTGACGCCCGGCCCGAGCTCGACCTCGTACCGCGTCACGGTCGGGCCGCGGGTGAACCCGGTGACCTGGGCGTCGACCCCGAACTGGTCGAGCACGCCGGTGATCGACTCGATCATCGTGTCGTTGGCGCGGCTGCGCGCCTTCGGCGGATCGCCGCCCGCCAGCAGGTCGGGCGAGGGCAGCCGATAGCCGCCCTCGACGGCCCGCGGTGCGGCGTGGCCGGAGGGCTTGTCCTCGGCGGGCGGGATCGCGGTGACCGCGTCGGCGGCCGTGGGGGGCTTCGCCAGCGGCTTCGTCACTGTCTTCGCCGGGCGCAGCGGCGGCTCCGCGGGAGCCTCGTCCGCGAACGCCTCCACGGTCGACGCCGCCTGCCGTCGCCGCGACGGTCGCCGCAGCCGCCCGGGTGCGGTGTCGGTGACCTCGTCGGGCTCGCCCCCGGTGTCCTCGGTGCGCCCGGTCAGCGCCCGCAGCCGGTCCGGCACCGCGTGGACGGGAGTGCCGGTGAGCACCAGCAGGCCGTACACCGCGAGCAGCGCCAGCAGCGGGGCGGAGACCCATGCGGTGAGGCCGTCGGTGAGCGGGTCCGCGGCGAGGAAGCCGACCACGCCGGACGCACGAGAACGGCCTGCCGCGTCCCCCGGCGAGCCGGCGGCGAGGTGCCACAGGCCGAGCGTGCCGACCGCGAGCAGGACGGACCCGACGACCCGGCGTGCGCGTCCGTCCGGGTCCGGCTCGCGTCGCATCATGAG
>JALYQB010000632.1 GCA_030856045.1 Actinomycetota bacterium | reverse complement strand
GACGACCTGCCCGCGTTCATGCGGGCGACGATCGAGCTCGCGGCCCGCGCGATCTGGTGAGCGACCTCGGCGGTCCGTCGCTGGAGGTCACGGGCGCAAGGTACAGACGCGGAGGTACGACGGTGGGTGCACCGCTGAGCACGACCGGTCTCCGCACCGCTGCCGACCTGTCCTACGAACCAGACGACGGCCTGCGCCGCGAACTGCACGACGGGATGGTGCTGGCGGTTCCGCCGCCGAATGACGATCACAGCTGGGAGGTGCGCGCGGCGGACCGGGTGTTGTCGGCGCTTCCGCGCGGCGCGCGATGGCGTGCCGCTCGTCGAACGGCCCGCCGGCACGTTCGGTCGGTTCCAGCTCGATGCCGTGCGGTTCTGGTGCGACGCGGGTCCGGTGATCCGGGCAGCCCAGTCCGACGTCCTCGCGTCGCTGGGATGAGCTCGGCCGTCGACCCCGAGCTGCTCGCCGAGCGGGCTGCGTCGCCACGTCGACCGGGTGGCGGCTCACCTGCCCGCATCCCCAACGGAGCTGCGACCGGACACCGCGGCGGCGGACACCGTCGTGCTGCACCTGTGGCAGGCGGTGCAGGTCGTGATCGACCTCGCGGTGTCGGCGTGTGTGCGGCTCGGGCTCGCGAGCCCCCCGACCTATGCAGATGCCTTCCGATTGCTCGCCGACGCCGGTGCATCGCGCGCGCCATCCAGCTCGCCGAGACCCGCGCGGGCGAGAGCCAGGTCCGCTCGGGCGAGGGCCTCGTTGACGTACGACCGCTCGGCTTGCCCTGCCCTGCCTGCTCGTAGGCGCTCACGGCGTCGGCCACCTCCCGCTCAGCGCGCTGCTGCGGAGAACTGCGCGAGCAGCGCCGTGCGGGTGACCGGGTTGGCGGTCAGCAGCTCATCCGGCCACGCTCGGAGCGGGCCTTCGTCGTCGGACCCTCGTGCCATACTGGCCGACGATCCGAGGAGGCCCGGTGATCGCCCTTCCCCTGCAGCGCCCGCGCTTGCTGACGGTCGCCGAGTTCGCCGCACTGCCGGAGGACTCGGCGGCTCGTTACGAGCTGCAGGAGGGCCACGTCGTGATGTCGCCGAGACCGAAGCCGGACCATCAGGAGTGTCTCGGGGAGCTGCGTAGCCGACTCAAGGCGCAGGCTCCGGACGGTCTCGATGTGCTGCCCGAGGTCGACGTCGACCTCGAGCTGGTCCCGTCGGGGCGGCCCGGGTTCGTGCGGGCACCCGACCTGGTGGTCGTGCCCCGTGACGCGCGGCTGCGGGTCCGCACTCACGGCGGTCTCATCCGGGCGGGCGAGGTGGTGCTCGCCGTCGAGATCATCTCGCCGGGCACCCGCCGGATGGACACGGTCATCAAGCACGGTGAGTACGCCGACGCCGGCATCCCGCACTACTGGGTGATCGACATCGAGGGCGGTGTCTCCCTCACCGCCTGTCACCTGGCCGGGGAGTTCGGCTACCTCGATGCGTCACCGCACACCGGCCCGGTCACCATCGACGAGCCGTTCACAGTACGGCTCGACCTCGACGCACTGCTCTGAACCGCCACACCCGAGACCCATCGCCGAGCAGATCGCAGCGGGCCGCTCATCGCCGTCGGGGCCGGCATCGGTGCAGCACGACGTCGGGCGCCGAGACCGATCATGGTGCTGGTCCGGCTCATCTCCAGCATGCCCACCAGGTCCGGACGCTCAGCGAGCCGGGCTGCATCTAAGCCCCGCTGGGCTGCGATACCCGCCAGCTCCATCTGTCCGGTTCTCTTGGCGAGCACGTAGGCCACCTTGCAAGCCTCGGTCAACAGCGACAGCGCGACAATGCGCTCCTCGGAGCTGCTCGTCACAGCACGCGGTGGCGCGGGTGGCGGCCGCGGCGAGCGTGCGGGGCCGCCGGTGCTGTCCGCATCGGCGGTTCCCGCACCAATTCACCCTGCTCGCCCGGTGCGCCGAGGAGGCCGCCACGCTCTGTGTCACCGCCGCCCGCACACCGGACGCGGTCCGGGTTCTGCTCAGCGCGAGCGAAGGACTACCGGGACTGGCCGCCGGTCTCGGTGGGCGGCACATCCGGATCACCCACGACGTCATCACCACCGCCGACCGGCCCGTGCGGATGCTGGACCGGGCGACCCGCCGCTGGCAGCACCAGGTCGCGGTGCTGTGCCCAACCTCCGCGGTGCGTGACGCGGTCGCGCGCGAGCATCCGCAGGTCCCGGCCGTCATCCGGCCGTTCGCGCTCGCCGAACCCGGCGACCGGCTCGACCACGCCGAACGCGCCACCGCCCGCCGCCGGTTCGGCATCGAACCCGGTGCCACGGCGATCACGCTGGTCGGCGGGTGGTGGCCACACAAAGACGTCGCCACCATCGACACCGCCCTGCACCGCCTCGGCCGCCGCGCGCATGTCGTGGTGGCCGGCATGCCGCTCGACGACACCGTCCTCGCGACCTGGCGGACCCTGCTCGGCAGCCGGCTACTTGTGCACCACCGCGCTCTGTCCGAAGCGGAGTTGCGGACGATCTACGCGGCCACGGATCTACTGCTGGTCGCCCGGAAACCGGGTGTGGCCACCGAAAGCGGGCTGGTGTTCGACGCCGCCGCCACGGCCTCGCTCTAGTGGTGTCCGACCACGACCCCCGTCTCACCCGCGCGCTGGCCGGGCAGGCGTGGGCGCGGACCTTCACCGCGGGCGACCCGGACAGCCTCGCCGCGGTCCTCCGCGAGGCGATCGACACCCCGCCACCACGCCCCGACTCGGACGTCGCGGCCGCGCTCGGGCTGCTCACCCCGGAGCAGGCGCTCGCGGCATTCACCGACCTGCACCGCGGGCTGCCTGAACGGTCGCGGCGGTGACCGGGCCGGTAACGGTGGTCGCGGTGATCGGCCCGGTCGAACCCGCGCTGCTGACCGCCTGGTGCGAGCACTACCAGCGACTCGGCGTGGACCGCTTCACGGTCGCCTTCCACATCCCCGACGCCGGCCTGGCCGCCGTCCGCGCCGAACTGGTGGCCACCTACCAATCCGCCACCGGAGGAGCCCCTGAGCTGGTGGTCACCGGGCCGTGGCACGAACACACCAACGGCGAACTACGCGATGAGCTGCGTGAGCGCGCCGGGGAGAGCTGGCACCTGCTTGCCGACGCCGACGAGTTCCAGCAGCACCGCGGCGGCCTGAGCTCCTGTCTCGCCGCCGCTGCCGAATCCGGCGCCTGGGTGGTGGGCGGGTTTCGCCCATGTCCGCCGCAGCCCCGCCTCTGTCCGACTCCGAACCGCCCGAGGACGGCCGGTCGATTGTGGAGGTGGTCGGGCGGCGAGTGCGTCTGGAGCCGAGTGCTCGTGGCAACTTCAGGGGTGCCTGCCCGTTCTGCGGCTCGACGGCGTTCCATGTCCGGCCGGGTCACGGCACGTTTCACTGTTTCGGTTGTGGCGCAGGGGGAAACGTAGACGTGTTCCTGCGCCAGGTCGCCGAGAGCGACCTCTGACCAGGCGCAGGCCGCGTGGGGTGCGGTTGGCAGGTTTTACTGCTGGGGAAGGATTTCTTCGCCCTCGTCGTGGGGCTCGTTGAAGCGGCCGAAGAAGTCGTTTAGCGCCTCGGGAGTGATGAGCAGCGTGGTGCCGTCGTTCTCGGCGCGGGCGTTGCGGTCGGGCGGGGCGGGCGGGGCGAGGCGGGACAGCAGCCGCCACCGGCCACCGGCCACCGGCGCGCGAGCCTCGGCCGGACAGCGGCGGTAGGCTTCCCCGATGGCCAGCCCTGAACGCCTTGTGCGCGCCCAGGAAGACATCACCGCGATCGGCGACACCGTCCTGGACATCAAGACGACGGTCGACGCCCACACCGAGACGTTGTCCGAGCACAGCCGGGACCTCGCCGACATCAAGGGCACCCTCGCGACGATCACCACCACCCTGAGCGAGATCCTCACCGCGATCCGCCCAACTGACTAGCTCAGGCGGCCTCGGGCACGTCGAAGTCCACGTCGGCCAGCGCGGGATCGAACGCATCCGGTGGGATATGGAGTTCGTCGGTGGCGTAGGCGCCGAACCGGCGAATGTGCGCGGTCAGATACGGCGAGAGCTGCGCCAGGTCCTCCGCGGTCACCTGCCAGCCCTCGGCGATGAGCCCGCGGACCACCTCCATCATGTCCACCGCGGTGTGGAACACCACCAGGTTGGCCAACAGCGAGTTGAACTTGACCGCCTTCTCCTGCTCGGCGGGGTCGTTCTCGGCGATCACCCCGTTGTTGCCGAACCGCAGCCACGCGGAGAACCCGTTGTAGGACTCGGCCTTGTTGGTCGCCGCCGTCACCCGTCCCCGCAACGCCGAATCCGCCAGGTAACGCAGCAGCGCGATCGTGCGCATCACCCGCCCGACCTCTCGGAACGCCTTGTAGATCTGGTTCTTCCGCGAGTTCGACGACAACCGGCGCATCAACGTCACCAACGACAGTTTCCCCTGCTGGATGGAAATACCGACCTTCATCAAATCCACCCAGTGCGTCCTGATCAGCTCCCAGTCGATGACGTTGCGGCCCGGGTCCCCGAACAACGAGTCGATGTGCTGGTAGAGCGTGTTCTCATCGGGGCGGGAGAACAGCAGGTCCTTCCAGTTCCGTATCCGGGGCATCAGATCGAACCCGAGCAGGTGCGCCAGCGTGAACACCGGGAACGACTGGCCCTGGGTGTCCGCGTGGATCGTGTTCGACTTGATGTCCGAGGCGTTCTGCAACAACCCGTCGATCAGGTAGATCGCTTCCCACGCCCCACAGCTGATAAACCGGGAGAACAGGGCGATGTAGGTGTCGGACACGTAGTGGTACGCGATTCCACCGACGCCCCCATACCGGATCGAGGACTCTGCCAGCAGATTATCGATATAGGTGTCGATCTGGGTGCCGTCCGCGGCCACCGCCGACCCGTCACCCCAGGCCTTGACCACGTCCAGGCGGGCGAACGCGTTGACCACCTCGGTGATCGCCTTGTTCAACTTGGCGATGCTCACGTGCCGGTTCGCGCTGGCCGACAGCAGGTTCGCCGCCCAGTTCGCGTACTCGTTCGCGCCGGACACCGCCACGTCTCCGGTGCGCAGCTCCTCGGCGAGGTAGGTGAACACGCATGCCTCGAAATGCCGCCGCACCAGCTTCCCGGGATGCACGCGGTCCCGGATCACCTTCTGCCAGTTCCCCGACGCGAACGAGGTGTCGATCGCCGTGGCCACCTCCGCGCCGTGCTCGTCGAGCGTGACGACGTGGTCGGGGATGTGGTCCCGCGTCAGCGTCCAGTGCGCCAGCGCGTGGCCCACGGCGTCGAGCACGCTGGCATCGGCCGAGGTCGCCTCGAACGTAAGGCGCCCGGCCAGGTCGAACATCACCGAGCGGTCCTTGCGGAAGAACCGCTGCACCAGCATCTCGTGATTGTCGCCGTGATAGGCCGAGACCCCTTGCGCCGGCCACCTGGGTGCGGATCGCGCCCAGGCCCTCACCCTGGATCTTCAGCGCCCGCAGCACCGACACCAGCGCCTCGCCCTGCGCCTCCGCCAGCCGCGACACCGCCGACCCGCCGTCCGTTTCACCGTCGGGCCCGGCCTTCCCCGCCACCTTTAGCGGCGCTTCGTGCGCCATCGATGCCGCGGCATGCTCGGTCGCGGTGGTCACCCCGTCCGGAGTGAGCTGCTCGAGCACCGACTTGTAGCCGACGATCAGCCGCTCGGTCACCGCCCGCTGCCGTAA
Source organism: Actinomycetota bacterium (assembly GCA_030856045.1). GTDB lineage: Bacteria > Actinomycetota > Actinomycetes > Mycobacteriales > Pseudonocardiaceae > JALYQB01. The sequence continues at coordinate 2,030 of JALYQB010000632.1, read as the reverse complement.
CCGGATCTCATCCAGCTCGGCCTTGGCCTTCTTCACCACCACCGCGACCCGCTTGCACAGCATGTCCGCCAGGTCATCACGCGCCCGAGCACGCGCGGTGTGCACCAGGCACGCCAGCAACGCGACCTGCTTGACCGGGTCGTAGTCGCTCAACGTGCCAGCGGACTTCGCGGTGGCCTCCGCCGCGAAGTCCGCGATCTTCGACTCGGCCACACCGTCAAGCCACGCCCCGGTGTCGCTGAGCTCATCGACCTGCCCCAGATACTGCGACTGCTCCCTAAACCGCGACCACGACGGCCGCTTCGCCGGCTTCTTCATCCGGGTGAACATCGACTGCCCGCCGGTGCCCGGCACCTGCACGGTCGCCATCAGGCCGGCCCGCTCTACGCCGCTGATCCGCCCGCAGACCCCCGCGATGATCTCCCGATTCACCTCACCGCGGATCTTGGACACCATCTTGTCCAGCACGGTGAACCCCAGTAGCTCCAACGACTGTGCGACCAGCGTCTCCAGCGCCACGTTGATCAGGTCCGGCGGGTTGTTCTTCACCGCCGCCGCGTCCCGGATCGCCGTCGCGGCGACCGCATGTGCCCTGGCCGGGTTGTAGGTCACCCCGACCCGCTTGCGGATCAGGTTGCGGTGATGTCGCTGGGTCCGGTCGCTGTCATACACCGGGGACACGTCCGCGCCGAGGTCCAGACAACGGCGAACGTGATCGACCACCACCTCTGGCACCTCATCAGCCTTCGGGAACCGGCCCATCCGCTGGAAACACTTCAGCGCCAGCACCAACCCCAGCCGCGACCCATCCGACTCGGTCGTCTGCCCAGCCCACTCGACCTCATCAAGCGTCGGCGTGTAGAACACATGCAGCTCACGCGCCGACATCAACCGCGGGAAACGCGGATATGCCGTCCGCTCGATCGAAGTCACGCAGCCGCCCGTCCCGCAAGATCACACCATCAGGTCACGCGGGAAGCTACCAACAGCCTCTCACCAGCCAGAAACCGGCTCAAGATCAACTCATTGCCGGTATTTCGCTTACCTTGGTCGACCCCCTATACGCCCTTCGGCGTGAGGTGTTTCGGAACGTCGGCGCTGCTCACGAGCAGCGCAAGTCAGTCATGGTTTCTATACGCCCTTCGGCGTGAGGTGTTTCGGAACTCCTCGGATGATGAACGGGCTGCCTGTGGAGGTTTCTATACGCCCTTCGGCGTGAGGTGTTTCGGAACAACCTACGCGGCAACAGCCGTGGAGCCCGCGAAAGCGAGCAGGGATAAGTTTCTATACGCCCTTCGGCGTGAGGTGTTTCGGAACACGGTCGCGGATGTGGACGCGCCGGCGTTGTTGTTTCTATACGCCCTTCAGCGTGAGGTGTTTCGGAACTTGGAACACCGACCAGAAATACTCGTTCCGCGGAAGTTTCTATACGCCCTTCGGCGTGAGGTGTTTCGGAACGACAAGGAGTTTCCTGCTCAGTCTGCTGGGCTGTTTCTATACGCCCTTCGGCGTGAGGTGTTTCGGAACTTGTTGTTGTCCTAGGCCTGTTGGCCTACATCTTCAGCATGAAGTTTCTATACGCCCTTCGGCGTGAGGTGTTTCGGAACCATCATCATTACCGTGACCAACGGTTCGTCGGGTGAAGTTTCTATACGCCCTTCGGCGTGAGGTGTTTCGGAACTGCCCGAGGGTCAGTGGAGAGCATCCTCCGCGTGTTTCTATACGCCCTTCGGCGTGAGGTGTTTCGGAACCTGGTGGGTCGCGCGAGTCACCTTCAACACCGATGTTTCTATACGCCCTTCGGCGTGAGGTGTTTCGGAACATCTGCCAGGCCACGTGGTCCGGCGGCTCTGCCCGCGTTTCTATACGCCCTTCGGCGTGAGGTGTTTCGGAACCCTACCCTCGTTGACGGGTCGCTGACCAGCACGTTCGGGAGGCCGCTGCACGCGAGACCCACCAGCGCCGGTATCCGATCTTGGAACACGGTGAGAAGCCGTGTTTGCGCAGGTAGCAGGCTCGCACGCGAGACG
>JALYQB010000617.1 GCA_030856045.1 Actinomycetota bacterium | reverse complement strand
GCCCGGCTCCGCTGATCTCGTAGTGGATGGTTCGGGAGAAACCCTCGGCGATCGGACGGCCGGCTTTACCCCGGAGTACCCCAGTGCGGTTGATGGCCGCCGGGTTGCCCGGGGTGTGCGCGACATGGTCGTAGAACTGCTGCGCGCTCGGCAGGCCCACCCGGTCGGGCAGCGCCTCCCAGAGGTGCTTGAACTGACGATGGACCAGCACCCGGTAACGTGGCGCCTGCTCAGGCCGTCCGCCTGAGCGGCGAACGGGAATATGTGGGCGGTAAGCGCCGCCCCTCACCGCTGCCGTTCGGGCCGTGCCACCTCGACGAAGTCAGCGGAGCCCACGGCGCCCAGCAGGACCTCGCGACGCTCGGGGTCGGCGAGTTCTCCGGCGGTGGCCTTCCAGTCTGCGACCGCGACCACCAGCGAAGCGAGATCATTGTCGTGGTAGGCCAGTGACAGTATCTGGCGCAGTTCGCTGACGAACTCCGCGAGGTCGTCCTCGTCGAAGTGTCGGAGCCAGGTCAGATCCCCGAAGTCAGCGGGTGTTCGTTCGGTGCGGCTCCTCCTACGCGCGCGTTCCACCACACCGAGGCGGTCGTTCCACAGGCTGACTGCCTCAAGGACCTCGTATCGCTGTGCCGGGAGAAGCACTAAGCCGGTGCCGTCGGTGTCGCGGATGCGGGCTAGCCCCCGCCGCGCCGCGTCTGCGACTTCTCGGCGCTTGCGGCTGAGGTCGCTGACCGTGTAGATCACTTCGCTGGACATGACAACATCGTAGCCAATATCCTGCTACGGCGGAGCTACTGCGAGGCCGCCCACGTCGCCGCGACCGGCTGGGTGCAGGCCTGTGTGGGGCGACGCTACCCCGGGAGGATCGTGACCTCGCTGCGCACCGGTCGGGCCCGCTGTGTTTCTGCTGCGTGGTTTCTGCTGCGTGGTCGGGGCCGCCGCCGACCCGAACGGCGAAAGAACCCCGCCCCCCGGCACGACGCCGGGGGGCGGGTTGTGTTCAGGCGCCGGTGAGCAGTCCGGCGGCCTGCTCGGTGAGCTGGCGCACGGCAGGCCGTCGCCGGTAGGGGCCGAGGTCGCCGACGAGCCGGGCCAGGTAGCCGACGGAGCGGGCCGAGTCGACCTCTCCGGTGAGGGTCTCCACCGCCCGGGAGGCCAGGGAGACGGCGTGGTCGACCTCTGGCCGGCCCTGGCGCAGGTAGGTGCTGGCCAGCATGATGTGGCTTGCGCACCCTCGCGGCGGTAGCTGGGGTTCTGCAAGCGCAACGCTTCGCGCAGGTGCTGGCGAGCTCGGCCCCAGTCCTGCAGGCGCAGATAACAGCGACCGGCCACGGCGTGGGAAACGGGCAAACGCCCTCGACCTCGACGAGCACGAGTTCATCAGCAACGCCGAGGCCGAGACGACGTTCCGCAACCTGACCGCACTGGCCTCCACCTACGCCTGGCGCCCTGCCCTGCGCCTGACCGCGTGGACCCCCGAGACCGAGGGCCACATGATCTGCGTCGAGCCCACCGGCAAGGCCAACGCCTGGCCCGTCTACGACGCGAAGGATCTGTTCGAGCCCCTGGGCAATGTGCTGGAAGAACCAATCACCGAGATCTGGAAGCGCTACCGGTTCAAGCGTAACCACGTCGCCAAGTACCTGGGTGCGAGCATCCACACCACCCAGCGTGGCGGCGGGCATGCGTAGCACCACCAACCTCGACTGGCCGATCACACCGTTCGGCGCCGGACAGCGCCCGTTCGGCAAGGCCCGCCCGATAATGGTGAGGGTGGCCTTCGGATGGGCCGGTTACGTACCCAGACCCGTCTGGGCCTGCACGGTTTACCTCAATACCGACAGCACCCGCACTCTGTCCCTGGACGGTCAGCACCTCAGCTTCGGGTTCGAGGTGCTGACCGGCGACCGGCCGGCGCAGCCGGCCGTGCTGGTGGATCGGATGGACGGCATCCTCGTGGCCTGCCGTCGCCAGGCCACGATCCTCGTCGGCCACGATCTCGCTCCGGACCTGGCCCGGCTCGGCGCTTTCGCCGTCGGACGCAGGCTGCCTGGCGTCGAGGGGGTCCGCCGGCAGTGGACCGACCGCGCGACCAAGGGCCGCGGCCTGGCCACGATGGTCGACACCGCCCACGACCTCGGCCTGCCTGGACTCAGTGACCTGGCCGCGGCCTGCGAGCACACCGCCCTCAAGGCCGCCACGGTCGCCGAACCGGCCGACACCACGACCGTCGAGACGATCCGGCAGGCGATCACTCGCGCCCTGGCCATCGCCCTGGTCGCGGCGCGCTCGACCGGCAGATACGACTGGACCACGCCGGTGGACCTCGACCAGCTCGTCACCGACGCGGCCTGGGACCACCTGGCCGACCTCGGTGACAACCCACTCGATCACACCGCCCCCCGACCCGGCGCTGGTGGTGGCTCGGCAGCAAGATGACCAGACCACCATCCCGGCACCTCGACAGGAGCGGCCATGATTGTCACCACCAACCTCCCCGGCCGTCCCGGCCGGGCACCTCGCCGCCCCGCCGGGACGATGCTGTGGGCCTCGATCGACGTCGAGTGGACCAAGAACTACCGGATCAAGAATGGCAACCGCCCCTTCTGCTACTCCGTCGTCTACTCCGCGGTGCCCGACACCGCCGCCCCCGTCGACCTCAGCGAGCTGCCCTTCTCCTACACCAGCGTGTACGTCGAAGACCCCGACGAAACCGACGCGCTGCTGGCCTCGGCCAACGACGCGGTGCGCACCGCGTTCCGCGCCGCCGACCGCGTCACCGGCCACCAGTTCACCAGCGACCTCGGCGTGCTGGCCAACGCCGGCCCCGACCCACTGCCCGCCGTGACCACCGCACGGAACAACTGGCTGGACCGCCGCGACCACGACCTGACCGACCGGCGCGTCATCGACACCCGCTACGACACCGACCACGTCCTGACCTGCCGCTCCCGCCGCCTGGTCGACGTGTGCACCGAACTCGGGCTCGACGTCACCCAGCCCGAGCTGCAGGGCACCTCCATGACCGCCCTGCACCGAGCGTGGCTCACCGACCGCATCCCGGAGACCCGCGAGCGCGTCAGCGTGCTCAACCTGCGCCACAGCCTGTCCACCGCCCTGGTCGCCCTGCGCGCCACCAACCGAGGCCACTGGAACAGCACTCTCAACGTCAACCGTCTGCTCGCCACCGGACTCGACGGCGCCTTCGCCTGGCTCGACCACCCCACCTTCACCGACCTGCTGTGAGAAGACCCATGTCGATCCGCGACTGCCCGGTCATCACCATCGACGGCACCCACGCCTCGTCAGATGCGTTTTTCGTTCGCCTGTCTGGTGATCTGCAGGTATTGCTCGTGGAAACTCTGGGCGATCACTTCCTGGGGAAAACAGGTCATGATCGCTCCGTCGAGCTCTGCCGCCCTGGAAAGGACCGAATCGACCACTCGAACCGAGTACAATGCCTGGCTACCGTGTGCGACAGCCTCGTCGAGCGATCCGAGGTGAGCCAGTGCGATATTCAGATCTATACGGGTGATAGCTTCTCGTTTGGGTGAACGGTCCATCGGAGAAGCCGACTCGCCCACCGCGAGCGCTGTTCGGGCATGCCTCTCGGCTTGCTTCTAGTCAGCTATCCAGATGCAGGAAGAAGCAGTTCGGGCAGTAATTGCATGCGAGGCGAATATGTTTTTATCGACCGGGAGTCGGCCCGGCGATCTGGCGGGCAGTCGATCGTGCAGTTCTTGGGCCTCGGTCAGCAACTCGACACACTCAGCGCGCTGGCCCTGGCGGGCACAGGCACAGGCCGCTTGGGCGCGAAGCCGTACCGACAAAGGGTGCTGGTCGGGTGTTATGCCGATACCCTTCTGGGCGGCCAACACCGCCTTGCCGGGACGGTCCGCATACAACGCTATCGTGGTCATGGTCTCGGTCGCCCAGGCGCACAGTACGCCGTGCCCGGCCTGATCGGCGTGCTCGTAGCAGTCGATCGCATACGCCTCGGCGGCCAGCGGGAAGCCAAAATCATGTGCGAGCAAGGCCAGCAACTCGGACAGCCACGCAGCATAAAAATAGAGTTCACGCTCTTCCTTGAGCGTGTGGCGGCCCTGGATGAACTGGTCGACGCGCCGACGGTAGGCACGGGCCACGGCGAACAGTTCGCCAGGTTGCTTCACCCAATACGACCTGTCGAGATCAGTCACCACCGCCTCAAGGTGGTCGAGCGTGCCCGCGCCGACGGAGGACACGGCCGTGCCGCGGGTGAACTCCATCGCCTCGCCGGCCGAATCCCGCAGCACGCTCGTGAGGGTCTCCGGGCTCAGCGCGGCCACGAGACCCAGGTTGAGGGCGGTACGACGTTTCGTGGTGTCCTCCGTCCCGGACCCGTTCACGTCCGCGTTCACGTCCCGCAGTCCACGGCGCGGTGCGAGACCAAGCCGCAGCCGCGCCTCGTCGGGCAGGGCCAGTCCGTCCGCGATGCGTTCGAGCACGTCGAGGGCGCTCACCACACGGTCGTCGTTCATGATAAGGCAGACGGTGCCCTGGGACAGGCCGGTCGCGGTCCCGATCCGGGTCTGACTGGCCCCGGTATGCCTGCTCAGGAGCCGGAACAGGGCACCGATGTCGCGGTGATCCAGGGCGTCGCCGACGTCGTCGCGCAGCCAGAATCCCTCGGGGACGCACAGCGGATCAAACGCGCTCGATACCATCAGCCGTACTCCTGGAAGGTGACGTCAGTCTGCGGGTGAGCCTACTGGGATGCGGTGAGCGCGGTGCGTCACCCAGGCTTATACAGCCTCGCTATACCCCGGCGAGATTGGCTGCGATCCGCCCAGCTCGAAGGCTAGTGCCATGCGAGCACTCCCGGACAACCACGCGAGAACGCCACTCACTACTGGCGCCGAAACGCACTTCGGACACCTGCCGCAGTCCGGCCGACTTTTCCGGTCCGCCGGTGGTCCTCGGTGGGCGCTGTCGGTCCTGGATGTCAAAGCACACGCCGTCGACGAGAACGATGACCATCCGCTCGGGGTGTTCATCGCCGCCTGCCGACACCGATTGCTGAGGGGTGGTCTGCACGACGAGCCACCGGGTGGGTTGTGCACCGGGTGCGGTCACGCTGTGGTGGCGCGCCGCGTCGAGGGCCGCCCGGTGCGCTGGGCCCGGTCTCCCGGTGACTCGCGCTGTCATGCCGTGGCGCACCGCGAGGCCGCCCCCGTCACCGTGACCGACCGGACGCAGGCG
>JALYQB010000604.1 GCA_030856045.1 Actinomycetota bacterium | reverse complement strand
TGCGAGTCCTGACTCGCAACGCCACTCACAGAGGTAGCGTGCCGCATCGTGGACTACTGCGACGTGATCGAGACCGAGGGTGCCCTGCTGCGCGCGACCGCACTGGTGTCAGGTCCCGACGCCGCCGTCCCGACGTGCCCCGGCTGGACCGTCCAGCGGCTCGTGGGCCACATGACCCGGGTGTTCGCCATGGTCGTCGCGGCGCTGCAGGCCGCCGACCCAGCCGTCGGACCCTCGAGGGTGGCCCCGACGGAGGGCGACTTCGACACGGTGCTCGCCGGCTACGACGAGCAGCTCGCGGCCCTGCTCGCCGCGCTGCGCGCCACCGACCCCGCCGCGCCGGCGTGGAACTTCTCGCCGACCGCGCCGAAGACCGCCGCGTTCTGGAGCAGGCGGATGGCGCACGAGTGCACGGTCCACCGCATCGACGCCGAGGCCGCGGTGGGTCGGGAGAGCTCCGTGGACCCGGACCTGGCTGCCGACGGCATCGACGAGGTCCTCACCCGGCTCATCCAGCGCTGGACCGACCAGTGGGCCACCGCCGAGCTCGCCGGCACCGTGCTCTACCACGCCGCCGATGCGGGCCGGGCATGGGCAGTGCGGTTCGTGCCCGGCCAGATCCCGCAGACCGCGCCCGAGGCCGTCGCGGAGCCCGACGCGTCGGTGGTGGGCCTGGCCGATGCGGCGTACCGGACGGCGTGGGGACGCCCGTCGGGTGCGTCGGTGACCGGGGCCACCGAGCTGATACACGCCACCCGGGGGCGCTGAACCACCCGCTGGGAGACTCGGTGACCATGGCCTCCTCCTACGTGCTCACGCTCGGCTGCCCGGACCGCACCGGGATCGTGGCGCGCATCGCCGGGTTCCTCGCCGCGGCCGGTGGCGCGATCACCGAGGCTGCCTACCACCTCGACCCCGACGTCGGCTGGTTCTTCACCCGCCAGCTCGTGACCGCCGACTCCCTCCCCTGGGGCGTCGACGAGCTGCGCAGCCGGTTCGGTGAGGTCGCCGTCGAGTTCGGCCCGCACACCGACTGGCGGGTCAGCGATACCGCACGCCGCCGCCGCGTCGTCGTACTCGTGTCCACGGCGAGCCACTGCCTCTACGACCTGCTCGGCCGGGTCGCGTCCGGTGAACTCGACGTCGATCTGTGCGCGGTGATCGGCAATCACGAGACCCAGCGCGCCATCACCGAGGCGCACGGCATCCCGTTCCACCACGTGCCGTTCCCGCCGGGCGAGGGCAAGACGGCGTCGTTCACCCGGGTGGCCGAGCTCGTGGCCGCCCACGATCCGGATGCGGTGGTGCTGGCGCGGTTCATGCAGATTCTTCCGGACCAGCTGGCCGCGGCGTGGGCGGGCCGGGCGCTGAACATCCACCACAGCTTCCTGCCCTCATTCATCGGCGCACGGCCTTACCACCAGGCGCACGCGCGCGGCGTCAAGCTCGTCGGCGCGACCTGTCACTACGTCACCGCAAAGCTCGACGAGGGCCCGATCATCGAGCAGGACGTCACGCGGATCACCCACGGCGACACGGTGGCGGACATGGTCCGCAAGGGCCGCGACATCGAGAAGGTCGTGCTCGCGCGGGGCCTGCGGTGGCACCTGGAGGACCGCGTCCTCGTGAAGGGCCACCACACCGTCGTCTTCACCTGACAGGCTTCCGCCCCGTCGAGGATCATGACGAGCCGCATCTCCGCGGCGACTGCACGCTGTTCTCTCGCACGGACCGCAGCATGGTCCCCGCCTTGGCGGGGTCGCCGTCGGCGGATCACGGGCGCGACGGAACAGCTGTCGGGCGGCGGTCAGCTGGTCGGGTCGGTGAGGTGGCGGCCGTGCTCGGCCAGCTCAGCAGGTGTCCAGGCGTCGGCGATGGCGGCGTCGGCGAGCGGGGGCAGGTCGAGCGCGGCGCGGCGGGTGTTGAGGGTACCGGGGTCGGTGACGGGCCAGAGCCGGGCGTGGCCCTCGCTGTAGCCGAGCCGCTGGGTGCCGTGGGACTGCGGGCGGTCGTGGTGCATGCTCACCCGGTCCTGCAGGTAGACCAGGTCCGCCGCGGACGCGAGACCGGCGGTGACCGCGCGTTC
>JALYQB010000602.1 GCA_030856045.1 Actinomycetota bacterium | reverse complement strand
CCGCCACCGCCGCCGCCACCGCCGCCGGTAGCCGCGCCGCCACCGGCAGCCGCCCCGGCACCGGCACCGGACGTCGTCGCCACCACCGACACCGGCTCGCCGCGCGCGCCATGCCGTCCAATCGCGGTGATCTGCGTCCAGCTGTCCTCGGAGTCGGCGTGGGTGCAGGACGGTCCCGGACCGGTGCCGGTGCGCGTGGGCAGGGCGGACTCCCCGACGCCGCTCGGCTTGTTCGCCGTGGCAGCCAAGCGGCCCGACCATGTGAGCGGCCTCGACGGCACCCCGATGCCGTTCGCGGTGTTCTTCACGAGCGACGTGGCGCTGTACGAGGGCGACGTGACGGAGCCGTCCGCGGGGTCGGTGCGGCTGCCGCCCGGGGCAGGCGAAACGTTCTTCGACGCCGTCACGGAGGGGGACGCGGTGCAGGTCGTGCCCTGAGGGGGAGACTGCACGCCATGAGCGACTATCGGATCGAGCGCGACACGATGGGCGAGGTACGGGTGCCCGCCGAGGCTCTGTACCGAGCGCAGACACAGCGCGCCGTCGACAACTTCCCCATCTCCGGGCGCGGCCTGGAGCGCGCCCAGATCCGGGCGCTGGGCCTGGTCAAGGCCGCCTGCGCGCGGGTCAACGGCTCGCTGGGGGTGCTGGACAGTGACGTGGCCGAGGCCGTCGCGCGCGCCGCCGACGCCGTGGCCGCCGGGCAGCACGACGGCCACTTCCCGGTCGACGTGTTCCAGACCGGCTCGGGCACCAGCTCCAACATGAACGCGAACGAGGTGATCGCGACGCTCGCGACGGGTGCCCTCGGCCGTGACGTGCACCCCAACGACGACGTCAACGCCTCGCAGTCGTCCAACGACGTCTTCCCGACCACCATCCACCTCGCGGCGACCGAGGCCCTCGCGACGGAGGTCGCCCCCGCGTTCGAGCACCTCGCCGACGCGCTGGGCAGGCGCAGCGAGGAGTGGGCCGAGGTCGTCAAAGCGGGACGGACGCACCTCATGGACGCCGTGCCCATCACGCTCGGTCAGGAGGCCGGGGGTTGGGCGGCGCAGGCGCGGTACGGAGTGGAGCGCGTCCGAGCCTGCCTCCCGCGGCTCGGCGAGCTCCCGATCGGCGGCACCGCGGTCGGCACGGGCCTCAACGCCCCCGCCGGGTTCGGCGCCGCGGTCGTGGCGGAGCTGCGCCGCACGACCGGCCTCGACGAGCTCACCGAGGCGCGCGACCACATCGAGGCCCAGGGCGCCCGTGACGGGCTGGTGGAGGCCTCGGGGGCGCTGCGGACCGTCGCCGTCTCCCTCTTCAAGATCGCCAACGACCTGCGGTGGCTGAGCTCGGGGCCGCGCACGGGCCTCGCCGAGGTGCTGCTGCCGGACCTGCAGCCCGGGTCGTCGATCATGCCGGGCAAGGTCAACCCGGTGATCTGCGAGGCGTCGATGATGGTAGCGGCGCAGGTCATCGGCAACGACGCGTGCGTCGCGTTCTCCGGGACGCAGGGAAACCTGGAGCTCAACGTGATGATGCCGGTGATGGCGCGCAACGTGCTGGAGTCCGCGCGCCTGCTCGCCGCGGCCGCTCGGCTGCTGGCGGACAAGGTCGTCGACGGCGCCGAGGCGGACGTCGAGCGGTGCCGCGAGTACGCCGAGTCCTCCCCCTCGATCGTCACTCCGCTCACCCGCCACCTGGGCTACGAGGAGGCGGCGTCGATCGCGAAGCAGTCCCTCGCGGAGCGCAGGACGATCCGCGAGGTGGTCGTTGAGCGCGGGTACGTCGCGTCCGGGGCGGTCAGCGAGGCGCAGCTCGACGAGGCGCTCGACGTCCTGCGGATGGCCCACGGCGGCCGGTGACGATCCGTGTGACACCTGTACGGAGGACTGTCACCGCACCGGTGAGCCGGTAGCGTCAGCCGGCGGCAGTCCGCCGCGCTCGAGGGGGTCGTCCATTGTCGGCCCCTCGGCGGGGAGTCACGACCATCGCGGTCGGTGCGGTCCTCGCCATCCCCGTCGCGATGCTGCTCGCGGCCGTGGTGGGCATGTCGGTGCTGGTCGGGCTGGACGGTGGCGAGCAGCAGAACACCACGGGCTGCGGGTTGCTGCCCCCGGGCGACTCCGCACTCGTCTCCCCCATGGCGCCGGGGAGCTACCGGTTGACGTCGGGGTTCGGCGGGCGGAACAACCCGGTGTCCGGCGGTGCGGAGAGCCACCGCGGCCAGGACTTCGGCGCCCCGGCAGGCACCCCGATCTTCGCGGCGGCGTCGGGAACCGTGGTGCGGGCGGGCCCGGCGAGCGGGTTCGGGATGTGGATCGTGATCGACCATCAGGTCGACGGCAGACCGGTGTCCACCGTATACGGGCACATGTGGCCCGACGGCGTCGGCGTGGCGGAGGGCGAGCAGGTCGTGGCGGGGCAACCGATCGGGCAGGTGGGCAGCAACGGGCAGTCCACCGGGCCGCACCTGCACTTCGAGATCTGGGAGGGCGGGCGGTTCACCGGCGGCCGCGCCGTCGACCCGATGCCGCTGCTCTCCGAGCCCGCGCCGGAGTCACCACCGCCGGTCGCGGCGCGCCTCGCGTCATCGGGTGCTGCGCCCGCGACCGCCGCGCTGCTGCCGCTGCGGCCGCAGGGCACGCAGCGCGAGACGCCGCTGTCCACCGAGCAGCTGCGCAACGCGGAGACGATCGTGGGCGTCGGCAAGGGGCTGGGGATACCGCCGCGCGGCTGGGTGATCGCGATCGCGACGGCGCTGCAGGAGTCGACACTCATCAACCTCGACTACGGTGACCGGGACAGTGTCGGACTGTTCCAGCAGCGCACGTCGCAGGGCTGGGGCACCGTCGAGCAGATCATGGACCCGCGGTACTCGTCGGCGAAGTTCTACGAGGTGTTCACCAACAAGATCATCCGCGGTGTCCCCGAGTGGGAGCGCCGCCCCCTCACCGACCTCGCGCAGATCGTCCAGCGGTCCGGGTTCCCGCAGGCGTACGCCAAGTGGGAGACCGTCGCGGTGAACGCCGTGCTGACCGTCCACGGCGCGGCCCCCATCGACGGCGGGACGCCGCTCTCCTGCTGACTCGCCCTCCGCGCCGCGCGATGGTGACACCCGCCTCCCCCAATGCCGCGTTCGCCTCACCGGATGAGGCGTACGCGGCATTGGGGGGAGTGGGACGAAGCGAACGGGTTCAATGGGCGGGTGCTGCTCGCCGATGTGGTCGCCACCTCCGCGGCGGTGAGCGCCACGCGCTCCCGCACGGCGAAGACCACTGCGCTCGCCGGGCTCCTCGCAGGTACCGCACCGGACGAGGTCGCGGCGGTCACCGCCTTCCTCGCGGGCACGCCGCGGCAGGGCCGGATCGGGACGGGGTGGGCGACCCTCGGTGGGCTCGATGTCGCTCCCGCGCCGACACCGTCGCTCAGGGTCGGCGAGGTCGACGATGCGCTGTCGTCGTTGCAGGCCGTCAGCGGCGCGGGCTCGACGGCCATGCGGCGTGACCTGCTCTCGTCGCTGCTCGGCCGCGCCACCGCCGACGAACAGCGGTACCTCGTCGGGCTGCTCACCGGCGAGCTGCGGCAGGGCGCGCTGGAGGGCGTGATGCTCGACGCCGTGGCGGCTGCGGCCGGCGTGCCCACCACTGCGGTGCGCCGGGCGTTCATGCTCTCCGGCAGGCTCCCGGAGACGGCCGCCGCGGCACTGTCCGGCGGTGCGGAGGCCCTCGCTGCCTTCCGCCTGGAGCTGGGGCGCCCGGTGCGGCCGATGCTGGCGTCGCCGGCTGATTCCGTCGAGGCCGCGCTCGCGGACACCGGCCCCGCGTCGGTCGAGCACAAGCTGGACGGCGCGCGGATCCAGGTGCACCGCGACGGCGACGACGTCCGGGTGTGGACGCGGACCCTCCGCGAGCTCACCGCCTCGGTGCCCGAACTGGTGGCCGTCGTGCGTGCGCTGCCGTGCCGGTCGGTGGTACTCGACGGGGAGACCCTCGCCCTCGCCGATGACGGCCGGCCACGCCCGTTCCAGGAGACGATGAGCCGCTTCGGCGCCGTCACCGGCGAGCTGCTGCTGCAGCCGTACTTCTTCGACTGCCTGCACCTCGACGGCGAGGACCTGCTCGACGCGCCGCTGCGCGACCGCCTCGTGGCCCTGGATCGGGTCGCCGCGCCGTACCGGATCTCGTCGGTGCAGACCGTGTCCTCGTCGGATGGCGCCGCGGCAGCCGCGCTGCTGGCGGCCGCCCTCGCTGCGGGGCACGAGGGCGTCATGGTCAAGTCGCTGTCGTCGCCCTACGCCGCGGGCCGGCGCGGGAAGGCCTGGCAGAAGGTCAAGCCGGTACACACCCTCGATCTGGTGGTGCTCGCCGCGGAGTGGGGCCACGGGCGACGGCGCGGCCAGCTGTCGAACCTGCACCTCGGCGCCCGGGACCCTGACGGCGGTCCCCCGGTGATGGTGGGCAAGACGTTCAAGGGGCTGACGGACGTGCTGCTGACCTGGCAGACCGCGGCGCTGCAGGAGATCGCGGTACGCACCGACCGGTACACCGTGCACGTGCGGCCGTCGCTGGTCGTCGAGATCGAGCTCGACGGCGTGCAGACCTCACCCCGCTACCCCGGCGGCGTCGCGCTGCGGTTCGCGCGCGTGCTGCGCTACCGCCCGGACAAGGACGCCGCCGAGGCGGACTCGATCGACACCGTGCGCGCCCTGCAGGCACCGTGATGCGAGATAGCAGCTACGCGGCGGGGCCCTCCAGCATCTCCGTCACCAGCGCGGCGATCGGCGAGCGCTCGGAGCGGGTCAGCGTGAGGTGCGCGAACAGCGGGTGCCCCTTGAGCTTCTCGATCACCGCGGCGACGCCGTCGTGCCGGCCGACCCGGAGGTTGTCCCGCTGGGCGACGTCGTGGGTGAGCACCACCCGCGACCCCGTCCCCAGCCGGGAGAGCACCGTGAGCAACACGTTGCGCTCCAGCGACTGCGCCTCGTCGACGATGACGAACGAGTCGTGCAGCGACCGGCCCCGGATGTGGGTCAGCGGCAGCACCTCGAGCATTCCGCGGTCGATCACCTCGTCGATGATGTCCTGCGACGCCACCGCCCCGAGGGTGTCGAACACCGCCTGTCCCCACGGCGCCATCTTCTCGTTCTCGCTGCCGGGGAGGTACCCGAGCTCCTGCCCGCCGACGGCGTACAGCGGGCGGAACACGACGACCCTGCGGTGCAGCCTGCGCTCCATCACCGCCTCGAGACCGGCGCACAGCGCGAGCGCGGACTTCCCGGTCCCGGCCCGGCCACCGAGCGAGACGATCCCCACGTCGGGGTCCAGCAGCAGGTCGAGTGCGACGCGTTGCTCCGCCGAGCGCCCGTGCAGCCCGAACGCCTCCCGATCCCCGCGGACCAGGCGGATCCGCTTGTCCGCCGTCACCCGTCCCAGCGCCGTCGCGGTGCCCGCGAGCAGCCGCAGCCCGGTGTGGCAGGGCAGGTCGCGCAAGACGTCCAGCTCGGCGGCCTCGACGCTGCCCTCCTTGTAGAGCGCGTCGACGACGGCGGGCGACACCTCGACGTCCATCATCCCGGTCCAGCCGGAGGGGATGACGTCCTGCGCGCGGTACTCCTCCGCGGGCAGGCCCACCGCCCCGGCCTTCACCCGCATCGGCATGTCCTTCGTGACGAGCGTGACGGCGCGGCCCTCCGCGGCCAGGTTGAGTGCACAGGCGAGGATGCGGGAGTCGTTGGTGTCGGTGCGGAAGCCCGCGGGGAGTACGTCGGGGTCCGAGTGGTTGAGCTCCACGTGCAGGGTGCCGCCGTGCTCTCCTATCCCGACCGGCGCGTCGAGCCGGCCGTGGGCGAGGCGGAGGTCGTCCAGCAGGCGCAGCGCCTCTCGCGCGAACCAACCCAGCTCCGGGTGGTGCCGCTTCCCCTCGAGCTCGGAGATCACGACGAGCGGGAGCACGAGCTCGTGCTCGTCGAACCGCGTGAGCGCCCAG
This sequence comes from Actinomycetota bacterium, assembly GCA_030856045.1. Classification (GTDB taxonomy): domain Bacteria; phylum Actinomycetota; class Actinomycetes; order Mycobacteriales; family Pseudonocardiaceae; genus JALYQB01. Next base: position 4,806 of record JALYQB010000602.1, on the reverse strand, counting down.
GGGTCGGACAGCAGGACGGAGGTGTCCAGCACGTAGGTGAGTACCACGGGGTGTGCGGGACGGGGCGAGCCAGAGGCGGGACGTCGTGCATTCACGGCAACTCCCTGGCGGCCGCGGCACCCGCGTTCCGCGTCTCGGTGGGCCGGCCGGCCCCGGTCGATCGTCCCGCTGATCTCAGCGGGGCCGACCACGAGGGCCGGGTGCCGGCCCCCTCGCGCTCTGTCGAGCCACGACCAGGGCCTCCCGTAGCGGTCCGCCTCGGACACGTCCCGCCACCACGCACGGTACCTGCGCGTCGTCATCCGGAGCACCTAGCCACACAGGTGATTCATGCGTCGAGCCGTATCCGCAGCTCAGCGCGGTGCGCCCCGGTGGCGACACGCCGGGCGTTGCGCTGGTCCGACCCGTGGGCCCACTCCGTCGCCGCCTCGGGCGAGCGGCCGTGGGCCGCGTGCCGCGCGACGAGGCGGGCCAGCCGGACCTCCTCGGGGACCGTCACGAACCACGCCTCGTCGAGCAGCGCCCGCACCCCGTCCCAGGGTGGAGCGGGGTCGAGCAGCCAGTTCCCCTCGGTGATCACGAGCGGGACCGCGGCCGGCACCGGGACGGCCCCGGCGATCGCCGCCTCGGCGTGGCGGTCGAAGCGCGGCGCGTAGACGACGGGCTCGTCCGCGCTGCGCAGCCGCTGCAGCAGCGCGAGGTAACCGTGGACGTCGAACGTGTCGGGTGCGCCCTTGCGGTCCCTGCTCCCCAGTCGGTCCAGCTCCTCGTCGGCGAGGTGGAAGCCGTCCAGCCCGACGCACACCGCCCGCCCGTCGAGCGACGCCACGAGCTGCGCGGCGAGAGTCGACTTGCCTGCGCCCGGAGCGCCCGCGATGCCGAGGATGCGCCGCCGGGGTCCGGCCGCGAGTGCCGCGGCGCGCGCGACGGTGCGGTGCGCGGTGGTTCGCTCGGTCACGCCACGAGCTCGGCCCGGATCCCCGACGGCGTGAGCGGTTCGTCCAGCAGCCGGCGGTACCGCTCGCCGAGCCCGCCGCCCGCATCCAGCCAGGGCCGCAGCAGGCGGTAGCCCTCCACATAGGTCGTGGTGTACGCGCGCCAGAGCGGGTCGGAGAGGAAGCGGAGCATCTGCCGGGCGCGGGGCTCGCTCACGAGCAGCCAGCGCTGCAGGTGCGTGACGACGTCCTCGGGGTCGGCGCCGCGGTCGTGGAGCATCAGCGCGGCGTCCTGCCGCACCCCGTGCAGCGCGACGGACGCGGCTTCGAGGCGCTCCGCGAGCTCCCCGTCCATCCGCAGGCCCAGGTCACCGAGGATCTCCTGTGCCCACAGTCCCCAGCCCGGTCCGACGGCGGCGTGCAGCCCGAGGTCGGCGAGACCCTCCGCCATGAGGCACGCGGGGGTGTTGACCAGGAAGATCGTCTGCTCGGCCTGGCCATCCCGGTGCACGAGGCCGGCCTCCTTGCGGCAGTGCTCGGTGTGGTGGCCGGGGTAGGACTCGTGCGCGACGAGGTGCGGCAGGTTCGCCATCCGGTGCCCGAGGTCGGCGTTGATCGCGACGCGCGAGCGGAAGTCGCCGAGGTAGTAGTTGAACCCGCTCCACGGCTTGTCGCCGACGACCTCGTACTCGACGGTCTCCTGCGTCGGAAGGCCGTAGGTGGCGCGGATCCGGTCGCGCAGCGCGCTGGACAGCGCGTGCACCGCGGGCTCGAGGCGTTCGGGGGCGATCTCGTCACGGCTGCGGTGCGCGGACAGCCGCGCGGCGACCGGCCCTGCGCCGGGCAGAAGCCGGTCGAGCTCGTCGTGGGCAGCGCGGTAGACCTCGGGGTCACCGGGGACGATCCGTACCTCGAAGTACGCCTCGACCTCCTCGACGAAGCCGACGGGCTCACCGGCGAGCTTGCGCCCGCTGCAGTCGAGGGCACGCAGGTGCGCGTCGAGGAACCGGCGCCGCGGCCCGCTGAGATCGGACAGCTCGGCGCGGAGCTCGCGGGCGCGTCTCGCCAGGACGGCGGGGTCCGGCCGCGGCTCGTCGTCCACCTGCCGCCGCAGCGCGGGGTCGCCGGTGTAGGCGTCGACGAAGCCCTCCACCAGACGGTCGAACCGCAGCCCCAGCAGGAGGTACTCCCGCACGACGTCCACCGTCCACCTCCCCCGCGTGTCGGCCGGTTCCGTGGCGCGTGTCGGCCGGTTCCGTGGCGCCGTACCACCCTACGGCGCCTGCCCGGGCGGACGTCGATCACGGGTGACGCGGCGGCCGGCGCCACCAAACCTGCGGACACGCGCCACCGAAGTGGCGGACACGCGGGTCAGGAGCCGAAGCGGCGGTGGCGCGCTGCGTAGGCGCGCAGGGCACGCAGGAAGTCCACCTTGCGGAACTCGGGCCAGTACGCCTCGCAGAACCAGAACTCCGAATGCGCCGACTGCCACAGCAGGAACCCGGACAGCCGCTGCTCACCCGAGGTCCGGATCACCAGGTCGGGGTCGGGCTGCCCCGAGGTGTACAGATGCTTCGCGATGTGGTCGACGTCGAGCACCTCGGCGAGCTCGGCCATGGACATGCCCGCCTCGGCCTGCTCGAGCAGCAGGTTGCGCAGTGCGTCGGCGATCTCCTGCCGCCCGCCGTACCCCACCGCGACGTTGACAGTCAGCCCGGAGCGGCCCTCGGTGCGCAGCGCCGCAGCGGACAGCCGTTCGGCGGTGTCGGCCGGCAACTGGTCGAGCGCGCCGACCAGCCGGACACGCCACGGCGTCGAGGGCCCCGAGAGCTCGTCCACGACGTTGGCGATGATCTCGAGCAGCGGCGCCAGCTCGTCCGCGGGGCGGTTGCGCAGGTTGTCCGGCGACAGCAGCCAGAACGTCACGACCTCGATGCCGGTCTCCTGGCACCAGCTGAGCAGCTCGCCGATCTTCGCGGCGCCGACGCGATGGCCGTCGCTCACGTCGGTGAAGCCGGCCTCCTTGGCCCAGCGACGGTTACCGTCCATGATCACTGCGACGTGCCGGGGACGTTGTGCACCAGCCAGCTGTCGGGCCAGACGCCGCTCGTACACGGCGTAGACGAGGTCTCGCAGCTCCACGGCTGGGGAGATTACGCGCCGCCCGAGCTACCCGCGGCGTTGCACGCACGGGCTGCCTGGGTGCCCTGGGCTGCCGTAACCTCGGCACCGTGACCGCCGAGACAGTCACCGCGCAGGGCCCCGTCGGACCGCCCAAACCACGACTGCGCGGCCACCTCCACTTCTGGTCCTTTCTCGCGTCGCTGGCCACCGGCGCCACTCTCATCGCGCTGGCCGCCGGCACGGTATCGGTGCGCGCCGCACTGGCCACCGCGCTCTACTCGGCGAGCGTGTCGGGATTGTTCGGCATCAGCGCGCTCTACCACCGGCGGCGCTGGGTGAACCGCCGGGTCGAGTACTGGTTCAACCGCCTCGACCACTCGATGATCTTCGTGTTCATCGCCGGGTCGTACACGCCGTTCGCCACACTCGCGATGTCGCGCGGCACGGGCACCGTGGTGCTCGCCGTCGTCTGGGTAGGCGCGCTGGCCGGGGTCGCGCTGAAGTTCGCGTGGCCGCACGCCCCGCGCCGGCTCGGCGTGCCGATCTACCTCGCCCTGGGCTGGGTCGCGGTGTTCGTGCTGCCGGACCTGCTGAACACCGCCGGCGTCACCGCGCTCGTACTGCTGATCGTCGGTGGTGCGCTGTACTCCGTCGGTGCCGTCATCTACGCCCTGCGCTGGCCCGACTGGTGGCCCCGCACGTTCGGGTTCCACGAGTTCTTCCACGCTGCCACCGTGCTCGCGGCGATCTGCCACTACATCGCGGTGTGGGTCACGATGTACGCCGTGGCCTGAGCACCGACCGTCAGCAGCACCGACCGTCAGCAGCACCGACCGTCAGAGTTCCGGGCCGCGGGAGCGCAGGTCGTCGACGGTCGACATCGCACGCTTGAGCTCCTCGAGCCATTCCTGCGCGTGCTCGCCGACGAGGCGGACGGCCCACGCGAGAGCCTCGGAGCGCGACCGCGCGACGCCCGCGTCGACGAGCGTGTCGAGCACGAGGCGCTCAGGCTGCCGCAGGCGCGTCATCACCGGAACCGAGACCGTCGTGAACAGCTCCTCGGTCCCGCCGAGGCGCGCGCCCCAGGCGACCTTCCGCTGGTAGCGGTGCTCCGCCTGGCGGGCGATCTCGATCCGCTCGTCCCGGGTGTCCTCCCGAAACCGCGCGATGCGGCCCGCCTCCGCGGCCGAGCGCGCCGCGTCGTCGGAGAATGTGCCCTCCAGCGGGGGGAGCGAGCCGCTCAGGATGATCTCCTCGCGGTCCGCGGTGACCTCCGGCGCCGCGGCGAACCAGCCCGCCGGGAGCCGGCCGCTGAACCAGGCGGCCGCGTCATCGGCCGGGGGCAGGTCCGCCTGCTGCCACCCGCCGCGGGCCGGTCCCCGACCACTGAAACCGTGCTGCCGTCCTCGTCCCACCATCGCTGCCTCCGTTGTCGCGTTACAGCGATTACAGCATTACACAAGCGTCCTGTCGAGAGCGACAGCCGGAGTCCGCTGTGCCCGTCAGGAGCGCAACTGCTCGCGCAGCGCCGAGGAGTCCGTGACGGGACGGTCGCAGACGAACCCACGGCACACGTAGGCCGCGGCGCGTCCGTCGACCGATCCGCGGTCGGCGAGCAACGGGGCAGGCGATCCGGGCGGCCCGACGACCACCACCGCTCCCCCCGGCACCTCCCGCCGCGCGACGGCCGCCAGCTCGTCGCGCCCGGCGTCGCCGTCCGGACCCACCACGGCGACCTGCATCGGGC
>JALYQB010000583.1 GCA_030856045.1 Actinomycetota bacterium | reverse complement strand
CCGCGACCTGCTCGAGGGCGTGGTCCCCGATCCCGACGGCTGGGTCGCGGCGGGCCAGGGTCGGCGGTGGCGGCGACCGAACATCTCCTCGCTGTCGCGGGCCCGGGCCCGGTTGGGTGCCGATCCGCTGCGCATGCTCTTCGACGAGGTCGCCGGCCCGGTCGGCGCCGACGGCGCCGCGGGGGTGTTCTGCTGTGGGCTGCGCGTGGTATCGGTGGATGGTTCCAGCACCGATGTGCCCGCCACCGCGGAGAACGCGGAGCACTTCGGCCGCCCATCGGGCGGCACCAGGGACGGGGCGTTCCCGCAGGTCGGTTGGCTCGCCGCGGCGGAGTCGGGCACCGGGGCGCTGATCGGGGCCACGATCGGCCCGTACACCGTCGGCGAGCAGACCCAGGCCCGGGATCTGCTGGCGGCGTTCGGGCCCGAGATGATGGTGCTGGCCGACCGGAACTTTCTGTCCCACACCCTGGCCCGCGACGTGCTCGCCACCGGGGCGCACATCCTGTGGCGGGCCTCGGCGTCGTTTCGGCTGACCCCGATCCAGGTCCTGGGCGACGGCACCTACCTGGCGAAACTCAACCCGGCCCGCAAGGCCGACCCCCCGGCGATCACGGTGCGGGTCATCGAGTACACCGTGCACACCACCACACCCGACGGCGCCGAGACGTCCTCCGAGGTGTTCGCGCTGGTCACCGACCTGATCGACATCGAGGCATACCCGGCGTTGGACCTGGCGTGCGCCTACCCGATGCGCTGGGAATGCGAGACCGTGATCGGGCACCACAAGACCGACATGGGCCAGGGCATCGCGGTGCTGCGCAGCAAGGACCCCGAAGGCGTCGCCCCGCAGATGTGGGCCCTGTTCGCGGTCTACCAGTCCATCCACACCCTCATCGGAGCCGCCGTCGACGCCGCCGGCATCCCACCGGACAGGATCAGCTTCCCGCACGCCCTGGCCGCCGCGACCGACACCGTCTCGGCGGCTTTCCCCCCCTCACGACCTTGACCTGGCCGTGGCCACCTTCCTGCTCAAGATCCTCGACCCGGGCTTCTTCGTCCGAGACCGCCCCGACCGGGCCAGCCCACGACGCACCAAGAAGGCCGGCGACTTCCCCGCCCGAAAGCAGGACGAACCCAGCGTCGTCACCATCACCCGACGCATCCAGCTCCACAGCCTCCGACCCCGCCCGCCAGGCTAAACGCAAGGCCATTGGCTCCTGCGCCGGTCCAAGGCAGCCGGTGGGCTGCGCACCGCCTGCACCACCGAGCGGCGCGGGCAACCCTTGAAGCACACCTATCTGTTCCGTGGGCGACTGCGCTGCACGATCTGCACGCGGAAGATGGAAGGCAGCCCGCGCAAGCACGGCATGTACTACCGCTGCCTGTCCCGGACGCTGGCCCCGGGTTCACCGGCGTTGGCCGAGCACCCGGCCACGGTCTACGTCCGGGAAGAACCGTTGCGCGACGGGGTGAACGGCTGGATCGGCAGCCTGTTCGCCCCGGAGAACGTGGACGACACCGTGCGACAGCTTGTCGGCGCGCAGGACACGTCCGAGGCCGTCACCCGGGCGGCGGCCCGGACCCGGCTGCGGGAGGCGCAAGCGGAGCTGCGGCGCTTCCAAGCGGCCATCGCGGCCGGAGTGGACCCGGCCGGGCTGGTCGAGCCCATGAACACCGCGCAGGCCGAACGCGCAGCCGCCGAAGCCGAGCTGAACCGCACCTCGGCCAGCGTCGAACTCGACCGCGCCGAGGTCTACGCGATGATCGACTCACTCGGTGACGTCGGTGCCGCGCTCGGCGGAGCGGACCGGCAGCGGCTCGCGGACCTCTACGGGCGCCTTGACCTGCGCATCGCGTACAACGAACGGGAGACGACGGCGACGATCACGCCACGGGTGAATAATGCGGGTGTCCGAGGGGGGACTTGAACCCCCACGCCCGTTAATAGGGCACTAGCACCTCAAGCTAGCGCGTCTGCCATTCCGCCACTCGGACCTGTGGAGAACGAGGGTAACCGACGTCTGGGCGGGGCGGGAACTCGCCTGCGCGCCCGGCCGGTGCGGGGTGGTAGGAAGGCGCGGTGAGCGATCCAGCCAGCACTGCGGTCGACGAGGTCGTCGGCCTGGCCAGCGACCTGATCCGCATCGACACCACCAACACCGGCGACCCCGACACGCTCGTCGGGGAGCGGGTCGCGGCGGAGTATGTCGCCGAGAAGCTCGCCGAGGTGGGGTTCGAGACCACGTACGTGGAGTCCGGCGACCGGCCCGGGAGGGGCAACGTCGTCGCCCGGCTCGCGGGCGCCGACCCCGACCGCGGCGGGCTGCTCGTGCACGGCCATCTTGACGTCGTGCCGGCCGACGCCGACGAGTGGTCGGTACCGCCGTTCTCCGGCGAGGTGCGCGACGGGTACCTGTGGGGCCGCGGCGCCGTCGACATGAAGGACATGCTCGCGATGACGCTCGCCGTGGCGCGGCGGTTCGCCCGCGACGGCGTCACCCCGCCCCGTGACCTCGTGTTCGCCTTCCTCGCCGACGAGGAGGCGGGCGGTCTGCAGGGCTCGCACTGGCTGGTGGAGC
>JALYQB010000336.1 GCA_030856045.1 Actinomycetota bacterium | reverse complement strand
CAGCCCGGCTGCGCGCCGCGGGGTGGCGGCCAGGCGATGCGGTGCTGCTCGCGGCGGTGGGATCGTCCGACCCGCGCGCTTCGTTGGACGTCCGGCGCGCCGCGCGGGGGCTCACCGCGGTCCTGCGGCATCCGGTGGGCGTCTGCTCGGTGCCGTCCCTACCTTCGGTGGTCGCCGGGTTGCAGGCCACAGGTCGGCGGGTCGCGGTGGCGCCGTGGCTGCTCGCGCCCGGCCTCTTCCACCGGGCGGCGACAGACTGTGGCGCGGAGGTGGTCGCCGCGCCGCTCGGGGAGCACCCAGCGGTCGTCGCCCGGCTGGCCGCACTCGCGGGCCGTGCAGAGCGCGTTCCGGAACCGAACTGCCAGGCTAGGCCCTCGCCACGAACTCGCCATAGCATATCTGTAGCATGACTCCGATGGACGGTGCACGGTGGCGCCGCGAACGCGTTGACCTGCGAGTTTCCTGACTACTTGGTGCGAATACACTGTTATTCAGCGGCCTCCTAGACCAGGAACTTCAGTGATGATGGCTCGCTGCGGGTGAGAGCGTCAACATGTTCCAGAACGTTCAATCCGTCGCTCAACGTGGAACCAGTATCCAACCGCTCAATGAGCTTACTTTCAGCTCTCTTGATAGCGACTGCCGACTCAAGGAGAGTCCGGATTCTATGAGGATCGATCACAACAATGCCTTCATCGTCAGCAAGAATCATATCGCCAGGATTCACTGAAACTCCGCCGCACGTCACTGGTATCTGTAGCTCGCCAAGCTTCGATGCTGTGCCTGCGAGTGGTGTGACAAAGCGGCTGTAGATAGGAAGCTCACAGTCCGCCACGTATGACATGTCCCTATAGCCTGCGTCAACGATAATCCCGCCAAGATCTCGCGCCAAGGCTCCTCGTGCGAACAGCTCCCCGGCAAGAGCGATCTCACGCTCCCCACCATCAACAACGACCACATCTCCTGAGGAAGCCATTTCAACCGCCCGCAACACTGCTAGGAAATCGTCTCTGCAACGAACGGTAAACGCTGGACCGACGATGCGCGACTCAGCGGATCGAGGCAGAATCGCGCTGTCCATCACCCTAGTCGTCTTATCTCCATCGCAAATGGCCGTGGTATCGACAGTAAGAAAACGCTCAACGAGCTCATCCATTAGCATCGTCGTCGATCCTCCCTAATTATAAAGATTTGGAGATGCTTGCTTCGGCTAGAATGCGGGACACCTGAACTCAGTCACAGTCCACCGCCTTCGGGTGGTAAACGCTGAGTTGGGTGCCGTATCACTGGGGAGCGCATGGGAGTTGACTTTGAACTAAAGTATTCCTCCAGGTCGGCTCGGGTGGCGTCCAGCACGCTTGCTACATCAGCCCGGACGGCTGAGGGGTATGCAGCCAGCAGCCAGCCGCGGCGATCCCCAGCCAAGGGAGTGAGGAGCATCTGGTCCGCGTAGATCGCACTCTGCGCAACAAGAAAATCTTCGTTGATGTCCCCATACGGCGTATTTGTGAGCCTCATATCGATACTGCGACTCTCGCCGATTGCCAGGCAAGAGAAACTTTTGTCAAGCGGGATAGAATTTGCCAACAGAGCACATGCTATCGAGGCGGGCGCCTGTTGGAGCCCCCGGAACTCTCGGCCCGCGTGGAGAACCCGCGTCGCGACGTCTCCGTCGACTGCGTAAGTCACACGTCCGTCGGCAACCTTCACCAGCCACAGCTGATGGGCGAGATCCGCGCGGCCATGTATGAGAAATTGCCGACGAAGTAGTTGCAATGAGTCGTGCTCGAAAGCGCCCCCAAGGCGCGTGAGAGCGCATTGTATTCGTTCGTTCAACCACGTGTACCCGGCGGTGAACTCATCTGCGATCTGCTGCGTAACCTGTTCGCACAAGCTGGCGCTCAAATAAGCGGGGAGTGTGACACGGACGCCTTGATAGTGACCTATGGATTCGTTGAGCCACATCTCTGTATGTGAATAATCTCCCGGGCAGTCGAAATGTGGGCGACTTGGATCTTGAAGGACAATGTGGAGTAGCTGATCGAATTGAAGATCGGACCGCACCTTTAAAATTAATGTGCGCTCTTTGGTCCGAACAACATTATCAAGTATATACGCTTGATCATTCTTGTTATCACAACGGAGTGATGCGAGGAGAGTATTCTTACAGAGGGCGAGGATGAATTTCTCGATCTTGTCGATGTGTAAGAAGAGGTTCTCGCTCTTGAGCATGTAGAACGCCTCGTCCAGGACGCGACAACCCATCTCCCGGTTCGAGATTAGCGCAGCGTGAAGTTCTGCCTGGCTCTGATCTTCAGCGAGACTGTCCGGGTTGGGTAGCTCGGCCTGTCCCTTCGGGTAGCTCTGCAGGCGAACGTCACCGCCTCGCCGCATCAGGATGGCTGGGGTGCAGTTAGTGGAGATATTGCCGCCAAGTCGACGCTCGCTGGAGGGGGCTAACAGTGGTCCTTTACCAAACGGGGCCACGCCGGCCACATCAAGGTGGCGGAAGTCGGGTAGGTCAACCAGCAAATCGCTGACGGCGCATTCGTACAGCTCCGCGAGCTTGCCGAGGTTGTCAAAGGAAGGGGCATGCCCGGTACTACCCGGCCACAGCTCCCAATACGAGAAGTTCTTGAACGTCTTCAACTCGTCAGGCCAGCGGTAGTTCCATTCGTCAGCCGCCCGGCGCTGACTCCAGCCATGGGCGTAACGGAACGCCACCCGGGCATTGACGCGGTAGTGCTGCCGGAGACCTTCGGCCACATCCACCCATGAATTACCCGACGCACGGAGCGAACGCACCAGATGCTCGCGCTCCTGCTTCTGACTGCGCAGCTGACCCATAGCACTTCCTCAACGTCACGCAGCCTCACTCCGTAGGCAGCTCTTGCACGTGGCAGACGAACGTTACCTGCTGCGCGGCACCGGCCCAACTCAGGCGCTGAGTTCCCCATGCGGTAGGGACACAGGTGAGCGAGAAATGGCGACGGCTCAGGGTGGGCTGCAACCAGAGCGGCGGGCATGGTAGTGATCAAGGCCCCAGCGCCGGGTCGACGTGCCATCCGGTCCCCACGGACGCCTGCGGCTCCGTCCGGCTGGCTGGTCCCCGGCGCTGGGTGCCGACCAGGGACGGCGAGCACGGGAAGCGGGTCGGCACGTAGTGGGTAGAGCAGTCGCAGACACAGCCGGACTCCATCACGCGGACGGTGCACCGGGCAGCGACACCACGGCAACATCATGAACAGTCCCTCTCGCCAGCCGCTCTTGCAGCCCGGCGCCCGGGTACAGACCGCCGCTGCTGACCGGGAGCAGCACGGTGTGGTGCTTCCCTACGAACCGCAGTACAGCTGGGGACGTTCCCGGTGCTGTGCGCAGAACGGCATCACCCGGCGGCGATCCGCGGCCGAGTGCGTGGTGCTTGAAGGGGAGGATCCCCCACCACCCGGCCCACGCACCTGGCCGGGCACACCCATGAACCGCGAAGACCGGGAGCTGCTGGCGAAGTTGAGGCGGCTGAACTCCGACGTGGCGCCGTTAGCCATGAAGATCATGGATGAGAGCGTCACGGTCACGGCACAGGAGCAGTATGCGTTTGCGGAGCGGCTGATGGCGATGGGGCGGCGGTTGGAAGAGAGAGGCCGGCGAACAGCCGGCGGGGTGATCGCAGGTGTGGTTGAGGGAGTGGTGGTCGAGCGTGTGGGGACGGCCTTCCACTCCAGGAGCAGCCGTGCATGACATCCGGTACCGGCTGCTGCGTGAATGGGTGAAACAGATTGTCTGCGCTGCCGAGCGGGCGCACCATGAAGGGCACATCGGGCTGGCACTACTTTGCATGGCGCTGCTCGATGTTGACCGCCACGCTACCGCGTCAACGTGGGCTGATCATGGTGGCAGGACCAGACTGTCGGGTCGGTGGACTGTCGGTGAACCTATGTGCTGCTGCTGGATCGCCTGCTCCGGCGCCAAGGTGCTCGTCGCGTGGGCCGAACTTTGCAACCCAGCGAGCTGCGCTCGCCGACGCCGTGTTTGGTGAGCGGGTGCTCATCGAGGTGTGGCGCCGGGTCTGACGCTGGCTTCCCGCTTGGCCACGTGCACGACGTGGCCAACACCGCCGCCGCATCCGCGGTCAGCGTGCACGCCTACTCCCCGCCGCTGACCGCGATGTCTGCCAGAAGCCCGACGATCGAGGACCTGTTGGTCCGCGCTCGGGCCCCGGCTGCGACGTCTGGAGCCGGGGCGGGCAGCCAGTGCGGCCGCAGCCCGGCACGCTGCTCGTCGACACCCGCCCCGGCTGGCAGCGCGCTGAGCACGGCGAGATCCCGGGTGCGTTTCTCATCGAGCGTAACCACCTCGATTGGCGGCTCGACCGGCCAGCGCCGCACGGATCCCGCGGGCCACCGACCACGAGGTCGCGGTGGTCGTCATCTGCCAACAGGGATACGCCTTCAGCCTGGCCGCGGCGGCGCTGCAGGACCTCGGCCTGCAGCGGGCCACCGACTTGCCCGCGGGTTCGAGGCGTGGGCAGCAGCCGGCCTGCCGTACTCCGGCCGGCCAGGAGGCCGACCGACCGCGGCTTTGTTGGGAGGACCACTCGGAGCCAGCGCAGCAGTAGCGAGGTCCGCGCCGGGTCTGGCACCGGAACAGATTCAACGGGCGGTACCTGTATGCCCAAGGGCGGTCGTTAGCAAAGATCGGTAAGGTGCCCGACGTGAACACTGGGACGCTACACGCGCGGTTGACAGGAGCAGGGGGTTCGGCTGCCGGATATCCACGGCCGCGAGCGTGGATCACACGGACGGATGACCGTCGCAAAACATCCGTCAGAGTGATCGTCGACGGGGTAATGGGCAAAGCTGCGGCCGCGTGCGTAGGCGTCTACATAAGGGTGCATCAGGGCACCGCCACTGGACATTCGACGGAGACATCATGCGAATCGGAAGACTGGAGATCACTCGCTTCCGGGGATTCGAGTCACTTATCCTCACTCCTCGAGCGAATGTCGTCATCGTCGGCGAACCACGCGCCGGCAGGTCAGACCTCATCGCCGCCCTGCGTCGCGTCCTCGAACCACGGAGCATCCAGTCGCGACCGAGTGAGTGGGACATCTACCGGCCGTTGCCAGACCCGCCGTCGCCCGAGGCTGAGGAAGACGACGAGCCCGACGTCCAGATGACATCGATCGAGCTCACCCTGCTGGATCTACCGGAGGAGACCGAGCAGCGCCTGCAGGATCGGCTCGAACTACTGAATCCGACGACGGGCGAGCTGGCAGACGAGGACGAAACCGGGGACGCGGAACTGGGCATGCGACTGCGCTACATTCTTCGGAATGATCCAGATGAGGCGGTGCTTCAGCACTGGATTGAGTACCCGAAGTCCGGCGCTCGCATCCCCCGCGCCGACCGAGAGCTCCTTCGTGCCTACGTCCTTGACCGAAACACGCCGCTGCAGCTTCGAGCCGAGGGCGCGCTGCGCCGCCTCGCGAGCGACCCGGATGCGAAGGCCCTGGGCGAGGGGCGCGACGACTCCTCGAGCTAGACGCCTCGGACCCGACGGCGAGCATCGGCTTCACCGCCGAGGATGGGTCGCTGGCCGCCCTACTGCGTGCCGTGCAGCCGACGCTTGACCTGGATGCGGCAGGAACTCTACCCCTCTCGTCACACGGCTCGACGACTGCTGCCATCCTGGCTGCCGCCGAGGCTCAGACCTCCGGAAATGCGCCGTGTCGTTGAGTCAAGCAATCTATGATCATCAAGGTAGGGGGCGCGGTGGTATCCCTATATGTTGTGTGGAGGCGAGAGGAAGGACCTACATGTTGAACTGACC
>JALYQB010000572.1 GCA_030856045.1 Actinomycetota bacterium | reverse complement strand
ATCGGCCGGCGCGCCCCGCGGCTGCCAGGCCGAGCACCCCGACCGAGCCGCGGCGGCGGGCGAGCTCGGCCAGCACCAGGACGCCCGCGGAGCACAGCACGATCACCGGCTCCGGCCGCAGCGTCATCCCGTAGGGGAGCCACCACACCAGGTGGGCCACCAGCAGCGCCCACGGCACCGCGCGCAGCCGCCCGGCGCGGCCGAGCACCGTCTCGAGCAGCACCCGCAGCAGCACCCACGTGCCGAGGCCGTAGAGCACGGGGAGCACGCGCAGCCACAGCAGGCTCCACCCGCCGAGGCCGCCCCACGCCTGCAGCGCGTACTGCGAGGAGACGAAGGGGTTCTCCGACACGTTGAACATGTAGATGTAGTTGCCGAGGTACCCGGCCTCGCCCGCGTTGCGCGCCATCGAGGCGTACCAGGCGTCGTCGTAGTTCATCGGCCCCAGCACGGCCCAGGCCAGGGTCACGGCCAGCAGGACGCCGTCGGCGAGCCCGAGCCGCGGCCGTCGCAGGCCCGGCCCGGTGCCGCGCCACAGCCGCATCCCCAGCGTCAGGGTCGCCAGCAGGCCCAGCACGTGGGCGACGAGGAGCGCGACCTTCAGCGGTGAGGGCGTCGACGCATACCGGTCGTCGGTGCGCAGCGTGACCGTGAGCCCCTCGGTCGCCGGGCCCCGCGTCTCGGTGACGAGCTGCGCCACCTGTGGCGGGAGCACCGCCTCCTGCGCGAGCGGGGTCCCGTCCCGGTCGACGCGCACCCCGGTCTCGTCGGCGGTCACCCGGTACGTGCAGTCGCTCGCGGGCACGGACTCGGTGAGCACCTCGGTGCCCGACACCGTCACCGTCACGCCGCCGTCCGTGGCGGTGACCGTGAGGCCCTGGTCGCCGAGGTCGGCGCGGCCTGCGTCGGGAGGCAGGGTGCGCAGTGCGGTGCCGTCGGTGCGCAGCGCGTCGCAGGGGACCGTGGCGTCGAGCGACAGCGGCCGGTACGGCACCAGCGGCAGCACGGTCGAGGTCGGCTGCTCGCCTGCCCGCGGCCACTGCACCACGGGCTGCGCGGCCTGCACCGGGGCGAGGGGCACCGCGATCCCCAGCAGGATCGTCACCGCGGCGAGGCCGAGGAGCAGGAGCGTGGCACGCCGCTGCGTGTCGGATCTCGGCACGGCCGAAGGCTAGTCGTCGTGGGCGCGCCACCGGACTGGGTACCCTCTGGACCCGATGACAGCAGCTCTGGAACCCGCACTCGGCCTGCGCACGCAGCTCACCCGGTTCGTCCTGACCGGTGGCCTCGCCGCGGTCGTCGACTACGGCTCCTACCAGGCGATGCTCGCGGGGGGTCTGTGGATCCACCTCGCGAAGGCGTTGGCCTTCGTCCTCGGCACGCTCACCGCGTACCTCATCAACCGGCGGTGGACGTTCCGCGCCGCCGGTGGCGGTGCTCAGTTCGCTTCGGTGATGGCGCTGTACGGCGTCACGTTCGCCGTCCAGGTCGGCTGCAACGCCGTCATGCTGGCGCTGCTGCCCGAGTCGCCGTGGCGGATCACGCTCGCGTTCGTGGTGGCGCAGGGGACCGCGACGACCATCAACTTCATCGTGCAGCGTACGATGATCTTCCGCCGCTGACCCCTTCAAGCGGGGATCGGAGGGGTGCGGCGCGACGACACGCCGAATTCCACACCCCCCCTCGTGTGAGCAGTACGAAGGTGGCATCATGGAGCCCGCGGGTTCGGGACCCCCAGCCGGACCCGCTGCCCCCCGCGGAACACCTCCCCCTCGTTTCCGCGGGGGGCCCTTTGCTGCCCGGACGAGTTCAGCGAATCGTCGTGGAGAGTTCTGGCGCGTCCTGGGTGCTTTTCAGCGGGCCGGGTGTCCACCGGCCGCCGCGAACCTCGGTCCCGGTGGTGACGGTGGCGGGGCGGGTGTCGGCGACGCGCGGCTCGACGACGGCCAGCTCACCCCAGTCGACGCCCCAGGCGCCCACGAGATAGCTCGGCAGCTCCCGCTCGGTCGCGACGATCCCGTACCACCCGAACGGCCCGCCGCCCTCGCCGTCGGACCACAGCTCGCTGCCGCCGAGCAGGTCGTCGCCCGGCAGCAGCCGGTACTCGGGCAGCTCGACGATGCCGTTCTCGATCGAGAACGGCCGCAGGCACGGGTGCACGAACCCGACCGGCCAGTCCATGAAGACCGGGGTCTGCGCGCCGATGACGTCGGTCATCCGGGTCAGCTGCGGCACCCGCGGCGCGGCGAACGCGAGCCACCCCTCGGCGGTGATGTCGGAGTCCGAGGCCACGAACCGGACGGTGTCGGCGCGGACGGCGCTCACGTCGATCCGGTAGTCGCGCCAGCCCGGCTCCTCGTCGGTGGCCTCGCCCGCCGCGGGGACGCGCTCGACGACCTCGATGCCCTCGCCGGTCCGGCGGCCCAGCTGCACGGTGATCAGCGTGGCAGGGCCGAGCGTGCCGGCGACCGAGACGACGACCGGGGCGTCACCGTCGAGGGCGCGCTCCGGCAGCTCGTACCACGCCGTGCGGATCCGGCCGGTGTTCACATCCCCGGCGTAGCTGCTCCAGATCGGGATCCGGTCGCTGCCGAGGCCCTGCGGCGGGTTCTCGACGGGATTGTCCTGGGCGCCCGACGCGGCGCTTCCGCGGTCTCCCTCGATGGAGCTCTGCGACGCCGACGCCCCGCCCGAGCCGTCCTCGGACCCGGCCCCGGACGCGGGCAGGTTGTCGCGGATGAAGCCCTGCCGCAGCGGGATGTCGTCGGCCTCGACGGAGCCCGCAGGTACCAGCGCACCCTCGGCGCGGTCGCGCTCGATGAGCACGGCGTCGGAGAGGTTGCAGCTCGACCCCGTGATGTGGGCGACGTCGGCCGCGCCGAGGCTGTAGCTGTCGCGCTGCTTGTGCATGGCCTTCGCCATCGCGAGGATCTCCGCGACGACCAGGATGCCGCAGATCAGGGTCAGCGGCGCGGACCCGATCCGCAGCGCGCGGCGCCGCTTCTCGGGCGGGTCGGGCGGTGGCGGTGGGCCAGGGGGCTGCCGCGCGTTGAGCACCGCGGCGACGATCCCCGCGACCAGGGCCATCACGATCAGTGCGGTGCTCGCCTTGTACCCCTGCAGCGACGGCGGCTTGTCGAACCACGGCACGCCGAAGCTGGACACGTACCACGGCGCGTTCGGCCCGGTCGCGGCCAGCGCGAACACCACGAGCAGCCCGGAGAGGAACCACCAGCGGTTGCGGGCCGAGCGCAGCACGGTGGCGCTGGTCGCCAGCGCGGTCAGCGCACCGAGCGCGGCCGCGATCGAGGCGAAGGACCCGAAGTGGTGGGTCCACTTGGTGGGGGTGAGCGCGATGAGGGCGAGCGACACCGCGGCGGTGCCGATCAGCCTGCGGCTGGCGCCGAGCCCCGCGCCCGGGATGCCGCCGCGGCGCAGCGCCACCGCGAGGCACGTGCCGAGGCAGAGCAGGAACACCAGCACCGGGAAGCGGCGCACCAGCGAACCGTCGGCGCTGGGCGTGAACAGCGCCTGGTAGCGCAGCGGCTCCTCGTACCAGGAGAGGTTCGGTCCGAGGCTGGTGCGGATCCGGGTCGCCTCGAGCACGCCCTCCAACGTCTGGTCCGCGAAGACCACCGCGAGCACCAGCAACCCGGCGCCGAGCACCGGCGCCAGCACGCTCGGCCACCGTGAGACCTCGGCGTGCCTGCGCACCAGCGCCATGATCGGGCGCCCGGCGACCAGGAACGGGGCCACGGCGAGGAACCCGGTCGGCGTCGCCGCCACGGTGAAGGCGGCGACGAGCAGCCCCAGCGCGAGCGGCGCGACCCGGCGCGTGGCGACGGCGCGCTCCAC
>JALYQB010000333.1 GCA_030856045.1 Actinomycetota bacterium | reverse complement strand
CGCCCCCGCGTTGGCGCTGCATGGCGCCGGCGTCGGTGCCGCCGCGGGGGAGGATGCTGAACTAGCCTGACCTTCGCACTTCGCGCTCCGGACCGCCGTTGGCGGGGTCGGGGACTGGGTTTTTGGGCCTCAGGTCTGCACTACAAAACTCGATCTGACCTTCCAAGCGAAGCGATGTCGGCGCTGCGGATTCGGGGCGGGGGTTGGGCCGGGAGCGTCAGCGCCAGTTTCTCCAGGATCATCCGCTGCGGTGCCTCCGGCTCGGTGAACCGCGGCATGATCAGCTCCCGCCGGTCGGTGGTTGGGAGGTGAACGTCCACCATCCGGATCGAGCGCAGGCTCGCCAGCACCTCACGCGGCGTCAGGCCGGGAGCATGACGGGCCAATCTTTTCCGCAGCGTCACCGCCAGGCAGTAGCCCAGGAACGCCACGAGGACGTGCGCCTCGACGCGGTGCTCCAACTGGTGATGGATCGGACGCAGGCCCAGGTCGCTCTTGAGCGTCTTGAACGCCTCCTCCACCCGCGTCAGTTGCATGTACCATTCCCAGAGCACCGGCGCCTGGCGGTCCGCTTGGGCCGGCCAGTCGTCCCAAGGCAGGTACGCCCGCAGGATGTATGATCCATCGCGTTCCATGGATTTGCGCCATTCGGTGCGTTTGAAGGTGCAGACGAACGTGCCCGGGTTCACCGGTTCGCCCTCGGCCGGCTCGTTTACCAGCACGAACGATGCGGCGCGGCCGGCTTCCTTCTTCAACACCGCCACCTTCCGCAGCAACTGATCGCGGTCGAGCTTTCGTCCGCGCCGGATCGACCGCTTGATGCGGTTGAGGCCGTGCACCAGCTTTCGCAGCTTCCGCCGCCGCATCGCGTTCTCCTTGCGGCGACGGTCGTCGCTCCGGGCCAGCACGTACAGCTCGCCCTCTTTCTCCAGCAGCTTCACCCGCATCCCCTGGTGGACCTGTGCCCATGACTTGCCGAGCATCTCCTGCTCCAGCCTGCCCAGCAGGTGACGCGGCGTGCCGACCAGGTAGCCGATCCGCTCGTCCCGCATTCGCCCCAGCGTCGCCTTGGTGGGGATGCCGCGGTCCATCACCCAGACCCGGCGGGCCTTGCCGTAGAGCGTCTCGATTTTCGTGAGGAACCCGGCCAGCGTCGAATGATCCAGCGTGTTGCCCGCCAGCACCTCATAGGCCAGCGGGAAGCCGTCGGCGCTGACCACCAGCGCGATGACCACCTGGCGACAGTCGCCCCGGCCGTCGCGGCTGTAGCCGTGGCGGGCCTTGGGGATCTGCCGGCAGCTTCCCTCGAAGTACGTGCTGGTCAGGTCGTACAGCAATACGTCGAACGAGACGTCGAACAGCGTCCTCCACCGCTCTGTCAGGTGCCGGCACAATGCGTCCTTGTGCGGCAGCACGCGGTCCAGGCAGCGATAGAGCCGGTCCTTCTCGGCCACGACAAAGTCCACCCCCAGCAACTCATCCATCGCACTGGCATCGAACCACCGGCGGTGCAGCGCGAACTCGCTCCCCGGCTCACACAGGCGGTTGACTGACAACAGTTGGATCACCTTCTCCCACGGCACGCCGCCGCGATTGCCGCGGAGCTGCTCATTCCAGAAACGGTCCAGGTGCAGCTCGTTCCAGAGCAGGCACCCCAGCCAGCAGTCGCCGAACGACCGCGGCCGACGCAGTGTCATCTCCGACAGCACGACCGAGATCGCGTCCAACGCGCCGGCGGGAATCGGACGGTCATCGGGGAAGAGGCTCAACTGGCATGATCGGCCACAGTCCTCATCGAAGACCTCCAGCGACTTGCGCCACGCCGACTGCTGGCTGTCGTTGATCTCGCCGAGGTACAGGACCTGACGCTGGGCGGTCGCGCCGTTGTCCAGACGCCGAGACTCAACCACGCTCCAGTAGCGGTGGGCCTTGCCGTTCTTTCTCCGTGAATGACAGCGCAGGAACATCCTGCGGCAAGACCTATCAAATCCGCTACCCGCGGATCAAGAGGGTAGGTCTGCACCACACGTTCCCGCGGCGACCGACCCACGCCGGCGCGTACAAGAACCGCGAAGTCCGGCCAAGGATTTGCGGGATTTGACTCGTCGTGCGAAGGTCAGGCTAGCGCACGGGCTCGACGGCGATCGGTCCGCGCAATGAAAAACGGGGACCGGCCTCGTAAGCCGATCCCCGTCTGCTTTTCATGTCGCTCGAATCGGGGCGACACTGTCGCTTATGCCGACGCCTCGCCCTCGCCAGGCGGGGCCGGCTCTCCTGCGGGGGCCGCAGTTGTCGACTCGGCGGTCGCCTTGCCCTTGGCCTTGAGGATCCGGGTGGCGAACTGGTGGCGGCGCTCGTTGCGCTTGCGGCGCAGGCCGGCGGAGCGGCGGGCGGTGCCGGTGGGCGTGCTCTCCTCGGTCACCAGTTGCAGGTACACCAGCGTCCCGCCGTCGCCGATGCGATACTTGCTCGTCTTGATGATGCGCGTGTACCCGCCCGCGCGGTCGGCAAACTTCGGCGCCACCTCGTCGAACAGCTTCTGCACCACCTTCTGGCCCGTGAACTCCTGGTTCTCGTCCACCAGCCGGCGGTCCTGCATCAGCGCAGTGACCCGGCGGCGGTTGTTCACCGAGTTGGTGCGGGCCAGCGTGATCAGCTTCTCGGCAAACGCCTTCAGCTCTTTCGCCTTCGGCAACGTCGTGCGGATCTTGCCGTGCTCGAACAGGCTCTGCGCCATGTTGCGGCGCAGCGCCGTACGGTGTTCCGTGTCCCGGCTCAACTGCCGGCCGCGAATCATGTGACTGCTCATGGGAACCTCAAAAGTGCTGAGTGCTGAGTTCCGAGTGCTGAGTGAGGAGCCTTCCGACTCAGCACTCAGCACCCATATCCCTCAGCACTTCAT
>JALYQB010000548.1 GCA_030856045.1 Actinomycetota bacterium | reverse complement strand
TCGCGACGAGCGCGGTGGGGTCGCCCGCGGGGCTGCGCAGCTCGCCCCGGCTGACGCGCAACGCATCGGCGGTGACCACGCGGAGGCCGGCGGCGGCCTCGGGCGCCCGCTCGGCCACCGTGGCGGGCAGCGCGGCGGCGAGGATCGGATCGATCTCCACGGCGACGACGTGATGCGCGGACGCCAGCAGAGCCAGGGTGAGCGAGCCCAGCCCCGGGCCGATTTCGAGCACGACGTCCGCCGGGTCCAGCCGCGCGGTGGCCACGATCCGGCGGACGGTGTTCGCGTCGTGCACGAAGTTCTGGCCGAGCCGCTTGGTGGGGCGCAGCCCGAGCTCGTCGGCGAGGCGCCGCACCTCCGCCGGACCCAGCAGGCTGCTCACGGTGGACGTCATACCACCACCGTGACCGGGCGTCGGCCCGGTGTCGGCGTCAGTCCAGCCCCAGCTTCGACGAGCACGCGGGCCACGCGCCGTAGCCACCGCGCGTGTCCCGGAGCTTCTCCGCGGTCGCGATCTGCTCCTCGCGGCTCGCCTGGTGCGGGTATTCGGCGTACTGGTCGCCGCCGTAGGCGTCCCAGGTGCTCTTGTTGAACTGCAGGCCGCCGTAGTAGCCGTTGCCGGTGTTGGTGGACCAGCTGCCGCCTGCCTCACACCCGGCGAGCCGGTCCCACACCGACCCGTCGGAGACTGCGGGCGCGGACGCGCCGGGGTCGGTGCCGACCCGCACGACGCGGGGCTTCGGTTCGCGAACGACCTCGGTGTCGAGCTCCTCGCGCTCGGTCTCCTCACCGTCGACGGTCCTCACGCGGAACGTGATGACCTCCTCACCGGGGACGCCGGGTTCCTCGACGACCTCCTCGTCCTCGGCGAGCTCGGAGTCCTCGATGCGCTTCTCCGGCGGCTCCAGCGGCCGCGGCTCCCGCACATTCTCGGTGCGGATGCGGGTGATCGCGATCCGCATGCCCGGCGCCACGGGAGCGGTGGCATCCGGCGTGACGACGTCCTGACCACCCAGCGGCGTGCCCTGTTCCGCGAGCACGTCGAACACCGTGACGCCCGCGGTGGTCACGATCCGGGGCGAGGCGGCACCGTCGTAGACCAGCAGCACCGTGGCGTTCCTCGCGTCGAGCCGGAGCCCCTGCAGCGGGATGCGCCGGGCCGGGTCCGCCGAGAGCTCCATCGCCTCGGGGCGCATGCCGAGGTCCTCCAGTGCGTCCCCGACGGTCAGCGCCGTCGTCCACACCTCGCGCTCGGCGCCGTCGACGGTGAGGTTCAGCGGCCTGCCCTGTTTCAGCACGATCCTGGCACCGTCGACGATGCGGGTCTCCGGCGTGGGTGCGACGGCGTCACGCCCGCCGGCCTGCAGCCCGGCGGCAGCGAGTGCTCCGTCGACGGTGGTCGCGAAGGTCGAGACGGTGCGCCGGCTGCCGTCGACCGTGATCGTCACGGACTTGTTCACCGCGACCGCGGTGGCGCCACCGGCGGTGAGGGCCAGGACGAGTGCCGCGAGCAGGGCTCGGACGAACGTGCGAAGGGTCACCTGGTGTCCAAGCGTTCAAGCGTCCGGGCAGGAGAGGGCACGAGCGCAGACATCGCGGCAGTGGGTCCGGCGTCCCGTCAGCGACGGACCACACCAGGCACCGTGCTCGCACCCGGGGATTTCCCCATCCCGGCTGTTCGGTCACGGGACCGTAACCGCTGATCCGCCGCAGCCCCGCAGGGTCCCGCGGCATGTCGACCATCGGTCACTCAGCGTCGACGAGCGGTATCGGCCGCGCCGAACGGTCAGTGCGCCTCGGCGAGCCGGAACGTCCGCTCGGCGTTGCCCCGCGCGGCGTCCGCGAGCGCCGCGACGTCCTGGCCGCGCAGTCGTGCCAGGTCGACCAGGGTGTAGGGCAGGTTCGCGGGTTCGTTCGCCCGGCCGCGGTGCGGGTGGGGGGTCAGGTACGGGGCGTCGGTCTCCACGAGGAGCTGGTCGTCGGGCACTACCACCGCGGCCTCCCGCAGCTCCCGCGCGTTGCGGAACGTCACCGTCCCGGCGAACGACAGGACGTAACCGGCGTCGACGCAGTGCCGCGCCATCGCAGCGTCGCCGGAGAAGCAGTGGAAGACGACGGTCTCGGGCGCCCCCTCCTCCTCGAGGATCCGCAGCACGTCGTCGTGGGCATCCCGATCGTGGATCATCAACGGCTGCCCGACCCGCTTGGCGAGGTCGATGTGCCAGCGGAACGCCTCGCGCTGCGCCTCGGGCGGGGAGCTGCGTTCCGGGTCGACATGGGTCCAGTAGTAGTCCAGACCGGTCTCCCCCACCGCGACCACGCCGGGTTCGGCGACGAGGCGTTCGATCGCGGCGCGGTCGGCATCGGTGAACGTCGCGGTGCGGGTGGGGTGCAGGGCGACCGCGGCACACACCCGGCGGTCCCACCCCGCGGCCTCGACGACCCACCGCGCGGCAGCCATGTCGTCCGCGACGGTGACCGCCGCGATCACCCCGACGGCCTGCGCGCGGTCCATCGCGGCCCGCACACCGTCGGCGTCGGTGGCACCGCAGGCGTCGAGGTGGGTGTGCGCGTCGATCACCGGCGCGGGCAGCGGCTCCGGGGCAGGCGCGGGCTCCCGCCGTCGCGGCATCAGGGCTCGATCGGGGCCCACTTCGGGCCCGTCTCGCCGAGCGCGACGTCGAGCTTGGGGAACAACGGCGTGGGCTTGCCGAGCGGCCTGCCGACCTCGATCGGGGCCGACGACCACCGCGCCTGCTCGCCCGCGTAGTCCCCCATGATCACGGGGTAGTCGGGGCAGCCCTCCTCGCCGACCTCCCGGATCTCCGGCTGCGCCGCCCACACGCCCGTGCCGCCGAGCGTCTCGTGCACCTGCTGCGCCGCGTGCGGGAGGAACGGCGTGAGCAGCGCGTTAGCGTCGGAGACAACCTGCAGCGCGGTGTGCAGGATCGTGTCGCGCCGCTCGGGATCGTCCTTGCGCTTCCACGGCTCCTGATCCGACAGGTACTTGTTCGCCGCGGACACCACCCGCATCGCCTCGGTGGCCGCCGCCTTGACCCGGTTGCGCCCCAACAGGGCGCCGACCGCGTCGAACGCGTGCCGCGACGTCTCCAGCAACCGGGTGTCGTCGCCGGTGGGGGCGGTGGGACGGGGCACGGCACCCACATTCTTGTACGCCATCGAGATCGAGCGGTTGACGAGGTTGCCCCACTCGTTCGCGAGCTCGAAGTTCGTCCGGCGCACGAACTCGTCCCAGGTGAAGTCCGCGTCCTGGGTCTCCGGGCCCGCCACGGAGATGAAGTAGCGCAGCGTGTCGGGCCCGAACTCCCGTAGGAAGTCCCCGACGTAGATCACGGTGCCGCGTGAGGTGGAGAACTTCGAGCCGCTCATCCGCAGGAACTCGGACGAGACCACCTCGGTCGGCAGGTTCAGGGTGCCGAACAGCCCCGGCTCCCCGCCACGGTCGCCCTCGCCGTTCTGGCCGAGCAGGATCGCAGGCCAGATCTGCGAGTGGAACGTGATGTTGTCCTTGCCCATGAAGTAGTAGCCGCGGGTCTCGGGGTCGCACCACCACTGCTGCCACGCGTCTGCAGTCCCGATGCGCTGCGCCCATTCGACCGAGGCCGACAGGTAGCCCATCACCGCGTCGAACCACACGTAGAAGCGCTTCATCGGGGCGTCACGCCAGCCGTCGAGGGGCACCCTGACGCCCCAGTCGAGATCGCGGGTGATGGGGCGGGGGCGCAGGTCGTCGAGCAGGTTCAGCGAGAACTTCAGGACGTTGGGGCGCCATTCGGTGCGGGTCTGCAACCACGAGCCCAGCGCGCCGGTGAAGGCGGGCAGGTCGAGGAACAGGTGTTCTGTCTCGACGAACTCGGGCTTCTCGCCGTTGATCCGGGAGCGCGGGTTGATCAGATCCGCCGGGTCGAGCTGGTTGCCGCAGTTGTCGCACTGGTCACCGCGCGCGCCGTCGTAGCCGCAGATCGGGCAGGTGCCCTCGACGTAGCGGTCCGGCAGGGTACGCCCGGTGGACGGGCTGATCGCGCCGAGGCCCGTCTTCGCGATGACGTAGCCGTTGCGCCACAGCCCGAGGAACAGGTCCTGCACCACGCGGTGGTGGTTGCGGGTGGTGGTGCGGGTGAACAGGTCGTAGGACAGGCCGAGACCCTGGAGGTCCTCGACGATCACCCGGTTGTACTTGTCGGCCGTCTCGCGGGGGGTGAGGCCCTCCTGGTCCGCCTGGACGAGGATCGGCGTGCCGTGCTCGTCCGTGCCCGAGATCATCAGCACCCGGTTGCCCGCCATCCGCTGATAGCGCGAGAAGATGTCGGAGGGCACACCGAAACCGGAGACGTGGCCGATGTGCCGCGGTCCGTTGGCGTAAGGCCACGCCACGGCGGTCAGCACGGAGTCGCTCATCTCTCCACCCTATGGCGGCGCCGATCGGGGCGCGGATGTGGTCGCCCGCGCCGGATTCACGCCCCGATTCGCGCGAGGGCTGCGAGGATCACGTCGACGCAGTGGTCGGGCCGGTGCGCGACGTCATGCCAGGTGAACCGGAGCACCGTCCAGCCGGCCAGGTGGAGCTGGTTCTGCCGGGTCCGGTCGCGCTGGAACCTGTCTGCACCGCTGTGCCAGGCCCAACCATCCACCTCGATCGCGAGCATCGCGGTCGGGAAGGACAGGTCGAGGGGTCACCGACAGCCCGTCGAGCCATAGGCGGAGACCGGTCTCCCATCCGGTGACGCCGCGGCGACGCAGCGCGCGGACCAATCTCCGTTCCCCGTCGGACACGGCGCCGGGCTCGATCTGAGCGACGAGCCGCGCCGAGCGCGCGGCGCCGCTGCGTCCCGCGGCCTCAGCCTGCCGGTTCACGAGCTCGGCCACGGAGACCCAGCGCTGCTGCAGCGCCCTGTCCAGCAACGTCTGCGCCGCTTCCTCCGGCAGTGTCATGAGACAGTCGTGAACGGTGCGCCCCCGCGAGGTGATCGGCAGCCCGTCGAGCTCCCGGATATCGGTGTGAGGCGGGCCGCGCACAACACCTGTCCCCGGACGCGGCGCCACTCGCCGCGGTGAATCCGTGCCCGGACCCGGTCGTGGCTCACGCCCGCTGCCACCGCCTGGGCAACCGTGAACACGCCGCCTTGGGCGCGGGCGCAGGACGCCAGCAGATCGTCACCTGTCACGACCCCAGCGTCGACCGCGACCCGTCCTGCGGTGGTCCCGGCTGCGGCACCTGTGGACAGGGTCCCGGTTGTGGACAGCCGACGAGTCGGGGCGCAGAAGTGGACACTGGTGCCTGATCTCCGCCCCGATCCGCGAGTGGTGCTCACACCCCCGCGTCGGACCCGATCTAGCCGCGGGCGGGAGGATGGGAGACGTGCACGTGCGCGTGGCGGTCGTCGGGGCGGGGTTCGCGGGCCTCGGTATGGCGGTGCGGCTGGCGCAGGAGGGCATCGACGACTTCCTCGTGTTCGAGCGCGGCGACGACGTCGGCGGCACGTGGCGCGACAACACCTACCCCGGCTGCAGCTGCGACGTGCCCTCCAACCTGTACTCGTTCTCGTTCGCGCCGAACCCGGACTGGTCGAGCAGCTTCGGCCAGCAGCCCGAGATCCACCGCTACCTCACCGACTGCGTCGACCGCTTCGGGCTCCAGCCGCACCTGCGCCTGCGCCACGACATGCTCGACGCGCGGTGGGACGACACGGCGGGCCGCTGGGTGCTCGAGACGTCCCGGGGGACGGTCACCGCGACGGTCCTGGTCTGCGGCACCGGGTCGCTGAGTGAGCCGTCGATCCCCGCGGTCCCCGGTCTCGCGGACTTCGAGGGCGCGGCCTTCCACTCCGCGCGCTGGGATCACAGCCTCGACCTGTGCGGCGCCCGCGTCGCGGTGATCGGCACCGGCGCGTCGGCGGTGCAGTTCGTCCCCGAGATCGCCCCGGACGTCGCGGCGCTGCACCTGTTCCAGCGGACCCCGCCGTGGATCATGCCGCGGGTCGACCACACCCGCCGCCCGCTGGAGAACCGGCTGTTCCGCGCGTTCCCTGCGGTGCAGCGGTGGCTGCGCGCGGCCAGCTACTGGGGCCGCGAGTCCACCCTCGTCGCGCTGACGCGCCCCCGCCTGATGCGGGTCGCCGAGGTGCTCGCGCGGGTGCACCTGCGGCGCCAGGTCGGCGACCCGGAGCTGCGTGCCGCGCTGACCCCGGACTACACGCTCGGCTGCAAGCGGGTCATCGTCTCCAGCGCGTTCTACCCGGCTCTGCAGCGTCCGAACGTCGAGCTGGTGGCCTCGCCGCTGCGCGAGGTGCGTGCGCGGTCCGTCGTGGCGGCCGACGGCACCGAGCGCGACGTCGACACGATCGTCTTCGGCACCGGGTTCCGGGCCGCGGACCCCGCCGTGGCGCGCCGGTTGCACGGCCGCGGCGGCCGCCGGCTGGCGAGCGAGTGGGCGGGTGGCGCGCAGGCTTACCTCGGCACCGCCGTCGCCGGGTTCCCAAACCTGTTCCTGCTCGTGGGGCCGAACAGCGGGCCGGGCCACAACTCGACGCTGCTCACCATCGAGTCGCAGGTCGGCTACGTCCTGGACGCGCTGCGCGTGATGGCCGAGCGGGACCTCGCGACGGTGGAGGTCCGCCCGCAGGCGCAGTCGGCGTTCGTGGCCGACGTGCAGCAGCGCATGGCGGGCATGGTGTGGACCACCGGCGGGTGCACCAGCTGGTACCTCGACTGCAGCGGGCGCAACACCACGCTGTGGCCCGGCTCCATCCGCCGGTTCCGTCGGCTCACCCGGCGCTTCGACCCGGAGAGCTATGTGCTCCGACCGGCGCTGCTGGAGGCGGGCGCCTGACCCGCCTCGCCGTCCACCCACTGGACGGGGATGCGGAACCGGAGCGGGTGCTGCGCCGGCTCGCCGCGAGGGCACGGCACCACGGGCTGCCGCCGCCTGCCGCGTTCGTCGGGGACTGGTACTCCTCGGTCGCGGTGCTCGCGCCGTCGGTGTCGCTGCGCCCGGTGGTCGCCGTGCCCCCACCGTTGTCGCCGGTCGACGGTCCGGCCGGGGCGGTCGGCGGCGGCTGGGTCGGTTACCTCGGGTACGGCCTCACGGATCCGGTACCGCGCCCGCGGCTGCTGCCGGGCGCCGTCGCCGGGTGGGCGGACCACGTGC
>JALYQB010000488.1 GCA_030856045.1 Actinomycetota bacterium | reverse complement strand
GCTCACCGCCGCACTCGCGCGGGCGACAACTGGGCCGCCGGGCGCCGCCCGACCACGCCCGGCATCGCGCTCGGGCTGCCGTCGTTCGGTCGGCCGGCAGTGGAGGAGCCGGCGTGACCGACGACGCACTCTTCTCCGCGGAGGAGGCAGCGTGACCGACGAGCGGGGCGACGCCGAGCGGCTGGCGGCGCTGCGGGACGAGATCGACGCGGTGGAGCGGTCCGCCCTGCGCGTCGTGGACCCCGGCGCCCGCGCGGTGACGGTCTCGGTGGCGTTGCTGGCGCTGCTCGTCGGGTTCGTGCTGCCCTGGATCGGGCCCGCGAACGGCCTCGACGTACTGCGCGGGACGACCGACCCCGCCATGGAGGTGGGTGTGCTGCCGCGGCTGTTCGCCGGTGTCGCCGTCGCCTTCGGGATCGTGCTCTCGGTGCTGACCCTGCTCGTGCGCCGGTGGGGCCTCGTGTGGGCCAGCGCCCTGGGCTGCGGCTACGGCGCGCTGGACGGCGTGTGGTCCATCTGGTCGCGCCAGACGGTCGACGGGGCCGGTCCCGGGATCGGGATGGTGGTCGCCGCCGTCGCGGTGCTGACGCTCTCGGCGACCTGGTTCCGCGTGGCCGTCACGCGGGAGTAGGTCAGCGCGACAGTAGGTCAGCGCGACGCGACGGCCTGCTCCGCGGCGGCCAGCCACTCCCGCCACTGCTGCGCCTGCGCGTGCGCCTGCCCCGCACGCTTCTCGTCGCCCGCGGCGCGGGCCTTCGCGGCCTGCTCCTCGAACTGCTCGGCGCGGTCTCGGAACTGCGCGAGCCGGGCCCCGGCCTCGGAGTCGGACCGGCGCCACTGGGTGTCGGACGCCGAGCGCACCCGCTCCTCGACAGCGCGCAGCCGCGCCTCGAGTTCCTTGATCCGTTCGCGCGGCACCTTGCCCGTGGCCTCCCAGCGTTCCTGGATGCTGCGCAGTTGGGAGCGCGCGGTGTCGAGGTCGGCGCGCGGGTCGATGCTGTCCGCCTCCGCGAGCAGCGCCTCCTTGGCCTTCGCGTTCGCGACGAACTCGGTGTCGCGCTCCGACAGCGTCGCGGAGCGGTGCTGGAAGAACGTGTCCTGTGCGGCGCGGAAGCGCTGCCACAGCGTTTCGTCACTGTCCTTCGGCGCGCGGCCCGCGGACTTCCACTCCTCCATGAGCGTGCGGAAGCGACCTGTGGTGGGGCCCCAGTCGGTGGAGGCGGCGAGCGACTCGGCCTCGGTGACGAGCGCCTCCTTCCGCTCCTTGGCGCTCGCCCGCTGCCGGTCGAGGTCCGCGAAATGCGCCCCCCGCCTGCGGTTGAATGCGTCGCGCGCCTTGCTGAACCGGCGCCACAGCGCGTCATCGGTCTTACGGTCGATCCCCTTGATCGTTTTCCACTCCTCGAGGATCGCCCGCAGCCGATCGCCGCCCGCCTTCCACTGGGTGGACTCCTCGCCGATGGCCTCGGCCTCCACGGCGAGCGCCTGCTTGTGCGCGACGGCGTCGGCCTTGGCCTTCCCCTTCGCCTCCCGCGCCCCGGCGATGGCCCGCTCGGCGGAGGCATGGAGGTGCTCCACGAGCCGCGCGAGACCAGGGAGGTCGCCGAGCACCGTCGGCTCGGCGAGCTCGGCGCGCAGCGCCTCCACCCGGACGAGGACGTGCTTCGGGTCACCGTGGCCCGCGGCCAGCCGCTTCTCCGCCAGCATCGCCTCGGTCGCCAGGTCGTCGAACCGGCGTGCGTAGTGCGCGAGGCCCTCCTCGGGCGCACCTGCCTGCCAGTTCCCCACGGCGTGCTCGCCGTCGGCCGTGCGCACGTACACCGTGCCGTCCGCGTCGACCCTGCCCCACCGGCCAGGGTCCTTGGTGGCGGTCGCCACGGTCGGGCGATCCACGGGTGGCGGGCCGGGGACGGGCATCTTCTCGACGGGTCCCGTTGCGGCGTGCTCGGTCGTGTGCTCGGTCATCGGCGGCCATCCTCACCATCAGCCCGCACGGTCACGGGCGCCCCGGTTTCACGGGGCCCTGTGCTCCCGCCGGCGCCCGCGTGTGCGGACCCGGCCATGGCGGCATTCAAGCAGGTCAGCCACCCGGCGGAAAGGCGAAGGGGGGTGTCGGCGCTACCGTTGGCCCGGTGATCGTGCGCGTGGCAGTGCTCCCCCACCCGCCGTTGCTGGTGCCGGAGGTGGCCGCGGGTGCCGCGGGAGAGACAGCGCTGCTGCGCGCTGCATGTCTTACGGCGTCGCGCGCGCTGGCCCGCGTCAGCACCCGCTGGGTGGCGGTGGCGAGCGCCGCGCCGGAAAGCGGGGGGACGAGCGTGGGAACGTTCGCGGGCTACGGGGTCGACGTCCGCGTCGGGCTCGAGCCGCGCGCGGGGTTCTGCAGGGAAAGCCAGCCGCTCCCGCTGCTGGTCGCGGGTTGGCTCCGCGGGCAGGTTGCGGCTGGCGAGGTCACCGTGCATCCCGAGACCGTCGCGCCCGGGA
>JALYQB010000470.1 GCA_030856045.1 Actinomycetota bacterium | reverse complement strand
GGACCGGAGCGCCAGCAGCTCCGCGTGCGCAGTCGGGTCCCTCGCGGCCTCGCGGGCGTTGCACGCGCGGGCCAGCTCGACGCCGTCCGCATCCACCAGCACGGCCCCGATGGGAACGTCCCCGGTGCCGAGTGCGGGCCGCGCCGCCTCGAGAGCCCGCCGCACCAGCGCCGCGTCCACCTCCCACGGCGAGCTCACCCCGGCTGCTTCTCCAGCAACGCGGCCAGCTGGTTCTCGAACCCACAGCGGTGCGCGATCATCTCCAGCTGCTCGTCGGGGTAGAGGTCCACCTCGCCGACGATCACCTGCAGCTCCTCGGCAGGCAGCCCGAGGTCGGCGAGCAGCCCCAGGTCCCCCTCCGGCCACACGTCGTCGACGGCGTCCTCGCTCGGGATGTCCACCCGGAGCAGGTCCAGCACGTCGGCGGCGAGGTCGTAGTCCAGCGCCGCCGCGGCGTCGGAGAGCAGCAGCGACACCCCGCCGGGCGCCGGCCGCACGATGACGAAGAACTCGTCGTCGACGGCGAGCAGGCCGAAGACGGCGCCCGTCGACCGTTGCCCGCGCAGGGCGGTGATGGCCGCGTCGAGATCGCCCAACGCAGCGGAGTCCAGCGCCGTGCACTGCCACCGTCCGTCCTCGCGGACCACGGCGGCGGCGAACCCGGTGACCGCCATGGGCACACCGTATGACCTGTTCACGGCCCGGCGGAAGCGCGATCACCCCGACCGGTGCGATGGGATGCCAGGATCGGGGCCATGTGCTCCGATGTCCGGCCCCCGCAGCCGCAGCCGACCGGCCTGCTCGACGCCGCCCGCGCCCTGCAACCGCGCACCGTCGCGCTGCGCCGGGCGATCCATCGCCAACCCGAGCAGGGCCTGACGCTGCCGCGCACCCAGGAGGCCGTTCTCGCTGCGCTCGCGGACCTGCCGGTGACGCTGCACCGGGGTATGTCGTGCACCTCGGTCGTCGCGGTCATCGAGGGCGCGCGCCCGGGGCCGACCGTGCTGCTGCGCGGCGACATGGACGCGCTGCCGCTGACCGAGCTCTCCGGCGTGCCGTTCTCGTCGGAGGTACCCGGCACCATGCACGCCTGCGGGCACGACACCCACGTGGCGATGCTGGCGTCGGCGGCGCGGCTGCTGGCCGAGCGACGCGCGGAGCTCACCGGGCGCGTGCTGCTGATGTTCCAGCCGGGAGAGGAGGGCTACCACGGGGCGCGATACATGATCGACGACGGGCTGCTGGAGGCGGCCGGATTCCCGGAGCGGGCACTGGCGCTGCACGTCACCTCGACCATCGAGTCGGGTGTCGTGCAGACGCGCCCGGGCCCGATCATGGCGTCGTCCGACGTGCTGCGCGTGACGGTCACCGGCCGCGGCGGGCACGCTTCGGCACCGCACAACGCCGTCGACCCGGTGCCGGCGGCCGCGGCGATGGTCGGCGCACTCCAGACGATGATCACTCGGAGCGTGAACGTCTTCGATCCGGCCGTGCTCACCGTCGCGCGGATCAGCGCGGGGACCGCGTCCAACATCATCCCCGAGGCCGCCGAGCTGGAGGGCACCATCCGCGCGCTGTCCGAACCGACCCGCCTACACGTCGTCGAGGAGGCGCGCCGGGTCTGCGAGCACGTCGCCGCGGCCCACAGCTGTGAGTGCTCGGTCGAGGTGGAACGTGGCTACCCGATCACGATGAACGACGCCGAGGTGGCGCCGCAGGTGGTCGAACTGGCCCGGCGGGTGCTCGGCACGTCGCACGGCGAGCCGATGCTCGACCCGATCATGGGCGCCGAGGACTTCTCCTACGTACTCGAGCGCGTGCCGGGGGCGATGGCGTTCCTCGGCGCCTGCCCGCCGGGCTCGGAGCCGGACACCGCCGCGGCGAACCACTCCAACCGGGTGGTGTTCGACGAGTCCGCGCTGGTGCACGGCGTCGCGCTGTACACGGCCTTCGCGCTGGACACGCTGTCATGACCCGTCGGGAGCCGACATGAGCGCACGGGAGCTGTGCGTCGTCGGGCTGGGCCTCATCGGCGGCTCGGTGGCGCAGGCGGCGATGCACGCCGGGTGGACGGTGCGGGGCGCGACGGCCTCGGCCGAGGACACCGCGGCTGCCGCGGAGGCAGGGGTGCGCGTGGAGCCGGACGTCGCGAC
>JALYQB010000461.1 GCA_030856045.1 Actinomycetota bacterium | reverse complement strand
TCCCGGGCGTGCTGGTCCTCATGCAACCCATCGACATGTCGGTGCTGGACTGGCCCGGCCTGCTCTGCGTCGGCTGGATCGTCGCGGCGCTGGTGCATCGGGCGGATCCGACGCGCCGTGCGCCGTCTGCGTCACTGGCCCTGGTGCTGCTCTGCGCGCCGGTGCTGCTGCTGCGCATCGGCTCGCTGCTGGAGTACCTCGCGATCGGTTACCAGTCGGTGCCTCCGCTCACGGTGTCGCTGGGCATCGTGGAAACGGTCTTGGTCGTCGCGCTCGCGATTCCGCTTGCTGTGCAGACGATGCGACGGCTTCCCCCGCCGCCCGTGGTGGCAGCGGTCCCGCCGGTGCCGACCCAGGGAAGGCGATGACGATGCAACAACCCGAGGAGAGGGCCACCGGCGAGACTGCGAACGCTGAGCCGGCGGTGCGGAAGAGTCCGTACGCCATCCCGCTGGCCGCGCTGCTGGCCGGCGCGCACGTCCCCGTGACGGAACAGTTCGCGTGGCAGGCCGAACCACCGCAGGACGTGCCCACTGAGGGGGACGGCGGAGCGGACGGCGAGTAGCTGCACCAGTGTTTCACTGTGCCCGGCGCGCCGTGGTCCGCCGCAGGATCGCTTCCAGGCTGAGGACGACGGCCGCCGCCACGACGACGTGCATCATGGCGAGTGCGAGACGGGTCCCGGAGTCGGCGTCGGTCATCATCGGTCCCGCTGCGGTCAGCAGCGCCAGCCCCCCGCCGACGACCTGCGCCAGCCGGATGAAGCCCGGCCACCACAGCCCCAACAGGGCGGCCAGCAGGGTTCCCACCACCAGCGGAGGGACCGTGGCGGTGACCACTCCCATGACGGTGATCACGTGCTGAGCGTCGCCATCGGCGAACTCGAACGAGGCGCCCGCAGCCCGCCCAGCGAGCAGGATCAGGAGGTTTCCGGCCGTGGCGGCGACCGCGCCTGCGGTGATCGCTTGCCACCACCCCAAACCTTGACGCTGTGTGTTCAGGGGTGGGGCGCCAGCTGAGCTGGCCTGGTCCGTGGTGGTGCGGTCGGTAGTGGACATCGCAGTGCCTCCCTCGACGTGGGTACCGCGGGTCCGCGGGTACAGCGCAAGCGTGCAACCTCAACCATGGTCGAGGTCAAGACCTGCTGTGGGCAAGGGGCCGTCGCTGTACCTTGGTGCGGGCAACGACGATCGGCTGCATCCGGCGGGAGGCGGTCCACCTGATGGACGCCGTGGCCGGTGCCGCGGTCGAGGGCCGGCGGTGGTTCACCGCGCTGCTCTCGCTGGGCGTCGTCACGGCCCTCGCGGCGGCGCTGCTGCAGCTGGTGGCGAGCGGCGCGTCCCGCTGGTCGTTCGCGGCGCTCTCCACCATCCCTCACGCGCTGGCTGGTGCGAGCGTGGTGCTGCTGGCCGCGCTCAACCGCCCGACGGTGGGCGCACGTCACCGCGGCCGCGGTGGCCGTCGTCGTGCTCGGTGCGGTGGTCCTGCCACGGGCGCTGCCTGACTCGCAGCCCACGGCGGCGGGACCGTCCCTCGTGGTGGCCGGCGCCAACCTGTATTACGGTCGCGCCGACCCGCAGGCCGTGGTGGACCTCGTCCGCGCCCACGACGTCGACGTGCTGAGCCTGCAGGAGCTGACCCCGCAGGCCGTCGGCGCGCTGGATGCCGCGGGCCTCGCCGACCTGCTGCCGCACCGGGTCTTCCAGCCGGACGACCGCGCCGCCGGCACCGGTCTCGCCTCCCGCTACCCGTTGCGGGCACTTCCGTCGAGCCCCGACTCATATCACTTCCAGCCGGTGGCACGGGTCGACGGACCCGGTGCCGGGGCAGAGGTGGTCGCGGTGCACGTCGTGGCCCCGGTGGGTCGCATCGACCCGGCGGAGTGGCGCGCCGAGCTCGCCGCCCTCCCCGGATCGGTACCCGGGCGAGTCCTCGTGGGCGACTTCAATGCGACGCTCGACCACCGCCCGCTCCGTCGGTTGCTCGCCACGGGGTACCGGGATGCGGCCGCGTCGGTGGGCGCCGGACTGCGGGCCACCTGGCCGACGGACACCCCGCTACCGCCGGTCGCGGCGATCGACCACGTGCTCATCGGGCAGGGGTGCACGGTCCGGTCGTTCGACGTGGTCGCGCTGCCCGGCAGCGACCATCACGCCGTGGTCGCGGCACTTGTCCTGCCGTGACAATCCGTCCGGGGGTCAGTCGAGCAGCGTCCAGACGGTCGTGCACGTGACCGTGACCGTCACCGGTGTGGACTCGAGGCCGAGCTCGGCGACGCCGCCGGACTCCGCCGACCGCGCCGCGAGCGCCACCCCTCCGTAGTGCGGCTGCTCCGGCTCGCTGAGTCGCTGCAACGGCCCGAGCCGGGCACCGAGTGCGGCCGCGTAGCCCTCCGCGCGCCGGCGGGCGTCGGCGACGGCCCGCTGCTGTGCGACCGCGACCGCACCCGAGTCGTCCGTCAGCTCCCAGTGCGGCCCGGACAGCGACTCGGGCTCCGCGGTGACCAGCGACTGCAGCAGGCCCTCGACGACGTCGACGCGGGTCAGCCGGAGGACGACCGACAGCTGAGCTGTGCATCCGACGCGGCGGGTCCGCTCCCACGCGGTGTGCACGTCGACCCGCCGCGACCGGACCTCCACCCCGTCGCCGGCGAACACCGCCTCCACCGGCTCCACCCGCGAGCCGAGCGCGGCCACCGCGGCGGCCCGATCCGCCCCGCGCGCCGCGAAGCTCACCCGCACCACGGCGCGGTCTGCGAGCTGCTCGTGTTCCCCGGTGCCCCGGGTCACCACCTCGGCCATGGCCTGAGCCTAGATCGAGCGAACTCTGCGGTGATCTAGCAAGTACGCTAGAACGACCCAGACGACAGCAGCGACACGCCGATGCCGTTCCATACCTGGATCTGCGATCAACGCTAGAGAGCCGGATACCGTCCGAGAATGGATCCGGTCCGCAACCCGTTCGCCCCCGGAGCCGGCCAGCGCCCGCCCGAGCTGGCCGGGCGGGATCGGGAGCTCGGCGCCTTCGGGGTCGTCCTCGAGCGCGTCGCCCGCGGCCGCCCGGAGCGCTCGCTGGTGCTCACCGGGCTGCGCGGCGTCGGCAAGACCGTGCTGCTCGGCGAGCTGCGGTCGATGGCGGTGCGCCGCGGCTGGGGCGCGGGCAAGGTCGAGGCCCGCCCCGACGCCGGCCTGCGCCGCCCACTGTCCGCCGCGCTGCATCGCGCGGTCCGCGACCTGGCCCTGAAGCACCGCAACCCCGACCGCGTCGAGGAGGTGCTCGGTGTGCTCAAGGCGTTCGCGCTGAAGGCCAACCCGGCCGACGCCAAGCTCCGCGATCGCTGGCAGCCCGGCATCGACGCCCCCGCCACCACGGGCCGCGCCGACTCCGGGGACATCGAGATCGACCTGGTGGAGCTGTTCACCGAGGTGGCGGACCTGGCGGGCGACGTCGGCACGGGCGTCGCGCTGCTGATCGACGAGATGCAGGACCTCGAGCCCGACGACGTGTCGGCGCTGTGCGCGGCCTGCCACGAGCTGTCACAGTCCAGTGCTCCGCTCGTCGTCGTCGGCGCGGGACTGCCGCACCTGCCGACGGTGCTGTCCGCGTCGAAGTCGTACTCCGAACGGCTGTTCCGCTACGTCCGCATCGACCGGCTCGAGCGCCGCGAGGCCGACCGCGCCGTCACCGCGCCCATCGAGCGGGAGGACGCGGGCATCACCCCGGCCGCGCTCGACGTGCTGTTCGAGACGTCGGGCGGCTACCCGTACTTCGTGCAGGCGTACGGCAAGGCCGCCTGGGACGCCGCGCCCGCGGACCCGATCGACGTCGAGGACGTGCGCGTCGCCGCACCGGAGGCCGAGGCGGAGCTCGCGGTCGGATTCTTCGGCTCCCGCTACGAGCGGGCGACCCCGGCGGAGCGCGAGTACCTGCAGGCCATGGCGGAGCTGACCAAGGGCCGCGACGAGGCGGTCGGCACCGCGCGGATCGCCGACGAGCTGGGGCGCAAGCCGTCCTCCCTCTCCCCTGCGCGCGACAGCCTGCTGAAGAAGGGCCTCGTGTACTCCGGCGAGCGCGGCCACATCGCCTTCACCGTCCCTCACTTCGGCCGCTTCCTGCTCGGCCGCGACGACTGACCATTGTCCGCCGAACAGGTGACGCGCGACACGATCGGATGGGGTGTGTAACGCGCGCCCGGTGCCCGACGATGACATCCGCGGCCCCGCGACGCTGTCGGACCCCCGACCTGGCAGTGTCGCGGGGCTCTCCAGTTCCCAAATGAAGATGCTCCGACCGCAGCCCGTACGCTCGGCGGGTGCCGGCAGCACGATGAAGGTCCAGCTGTGCACGCCAGTACCTGTGAGTGGGGAAAGGGGGCGCGGTGCCCGACGAGCACCCACGTCACGGCGGGGCCACCGAGCTCATCGACGACGCCGAGCAGCGCCCGCGCAGGTCGCTTCGCCGCGGTGGCCTGGTCGCTGCCGCGGTGCTCGCGCTGCTGGCGCTGCTGGCCCTCGGGTACGGCGTCGACCTGGCGCTCTCGCAGGGCGAGGTGCCCCGCGGCGTCACCGTCGCCGGGGTGGCGGTCGGTGGGCTCGACCGTGCCGCCGCTGAGGACAGGCTCCGGGAGCAGCTCGAGCCGCGGATGAGCCGCCCCGTGCCGCTGCGGGCCGGCCCTGTGCAGACCACGATCGACCCGGCCGCTGCCGGCCTCGCGCTGGACTGGCCCGCCACCCTCGACCAGGCGGGTGATCAGCCGCTGAACCCCTGGCCGCGGCTGATGTCACTGTTCACCACCCGCGAGGTCGGCGTCGTGACCAGCGCGGACCGCGCGCAGCTCACCGGGGCACTCGAGGCGCTGCGCCCGCAGACCGACCTGCCGCCCGCGGAGGGCACGATCCGGTTCGAGGGCGCGCGCCCGATCCCGGTGGATCCGGTGCCGGGCCAGAACCTGGACGTTCCGGCAGCCGCCGCCGTGGTGCGCGCAGGCTGGGCGGGCGGCGCGCCCGTGCCGCTGCCCGTCACGAC
>JALYQB010000321.1 GCA_030856045.1 Actinomycetota bacterium | reverse complement strand
AAGTGGCTGCTGCGCACCTCGGATGTGACCCTGACCCCGGACGATCTCGCCGCCGCCTACAAGCAACTCCTGCAGGTCGAACGCGGCTGGCGCGACTTCAAGGGCGCGCTCGGGCTGCGCCCGGTGTTCCACTACCGCGAGGACCGCATCCGCGCCCACATCCAACTGTGCTGGCTCGCGCTGCTGCTCCTACGGGTGATCGAGAACGCCACCGCCGACACCTGGCGCAACACCCGGCGCGAACTCGACCGGATGCACCTGGTCACCCTGGCCACCAGCGCCGGCCAGGTCGCTCAACGCTCCGCGACCACACCTGGCCAACAGGCCGTGCTCCGCGCGCTCGACCTGCCCGAACCGCCCAAGTTCTTCGACTTCACTCCCGACTGCGACTGAACTACACCTGACGCCCCGGCTCGCGTAGTAACACGACCCCGCCGTGCCCTCTCAGCGTTCCCGCAGGTCAAACCCCAAAATCGACCTACCGTGTGCTCATGATCTTCGGAAGTCCGGCGAGGGGTCAACGGTCAGTCGCCACCGCAGCTTCACTGTGACCCACTCGCCGATGAAACGACACCGAGCGGGTTCGTAGGGAGGCATCCAGGTGGCGGGATCCTCATCCCCCTTGGCTTGGTTCTCGTTGTCGGGTCACGGCCACCAAAGATCGCTCATCGCCCAAATCATTGGTAAAGGCGCGGCGTCGCGCTGTGGGCTGGCGTCGATACCCACCCACCTACCAGGAGTTCACTCAAGATCAGGCCACGACACGCCCAAGCCACCCAAGCCGTGACCGACCCGTCTCCCGCCCACGAGTTTCAAAACGCTCTCTTAGGGCTCTTACCAGTAGGTTAGAGCTCGCCGTTGAGCAGGCGGAGTGCCGGTCGATGCTCCTCCACGGCAAGCATCTGCCGGACCCTGGGCACACTCCAGGCCAGCTCGCGCGCCAGATCTCTGATTGTCAGGCCGTGGTCACAGGCAAGGGCGAATGCCTGGGAGAACAGCGCAGGCAACTCGCCGGGATAGCCGGCCGCGGGTTCCGGGGCGAAGCCAGGTTGCCCTTGCAGGCTGTGCAGGCGCTGGTATGCGCGGCTGGCCGAGGAGTCCGACAGCAACCCGACTTCGCGGCAACGGTAAAGCAGGCTGTTCACCGATACTCCCCAGGTGCCACGCAACTGCGACAGCTTGTGCAGGTCGGCACGCGCAGGCAGCTCGGGCATGATCGACTCGCGAGGGGTGAGAAATTCTGCGGCGAAGTTGTCCGCTTCACGCTCTTGAGCGATATCACCGGGAGCGGCTTCGCCATGCAGGACCAAATGACCGAGTTCGTGAGCCGCACTGAAACGGTGCCGGTAGACGTCGTCGGTCCTGTTTGGTGTCAACACGATCACCGGACGGGGAAGCCGTGAGGTGGAGAAGGCGTCGACCGACCGCATGTCTTCGTCACGCTGTGGAGTGTGCACGACAATCCCGTGTGCTTCTAGGCGCCGCACCAGGTGAGTGATAGGTCCGGTGCCTAATCCCCAGGCGACCCTTAGGGCACCGGCGGCGGTGAGCGGATCGCTGGGTAGATCAGTGCCGGGATCAACCTCGCCGCCGGTGAAGCCAGGCAGGTCAACTAGTGGAAGCTGGACCCGCTTCTCCAAGGCGTAGGCCAATTCCCAAATCTGCTCCGTGAATGCGATCGCCTTGGCCCGCTGGTAGGCGCGGGTGCTCCGCAGGCTGCGGAAGTGCGCCGCCGAGGAGTCCAGTCGGGCATGAGGACGACCTGACAGGAAGAACGCCAGAGGCACCTCCAGAACCACGGCCAGCACCGGCAGCAGATCTGGGCGAGGCTTATTGGTACCCATCTCGTACTGACTGACCGCGGCCGGCGTCACCCCCAACTCGTCGGCCAAGCACCGTTTCGTTATCCCGACGAGGTTGCGCGCTTGAGTCAACCGGGTGGGGTCGAATGCTTCGTGGACCGCAACTGGGGAGGGCTGCACGTCGCCTGGCCGGCCGACACCGGGGCCTGGCGCAGCGAACAGCGATGGCTGCTGGCTGTCCTTACTCATCGCCGTCTTCTGCCTCGGCGGTGGTCTCTTCTGCCTCGGCGGAGGGAAGCTGGGTGGTCTTGGTGCGTGGGGCGACACCGAGTGGCGGCAGATCGCCCTGCGTGAAGCCTGCCGTGGAGCCATCCGTACGCGTTGCGCGAAGGTCGCCATGACGTCCGCCGGAGGCTGGCGTCGTAGCGATGCTAATGTCCAGCCGCTCGGGCGACCACACCATCGTGCCGTCGTCCTCCAGCGACGTTGGCGTGCCCCACCAGGCAGCCAAAACCTCGTCGCTGTCCGCGTTGGACACGTAACCAACGTAAATCACCGTCAGGTTCTCAGCGTGGGCCGCCGCGGCGGCCTGAGCCACGGACGGGCCTGCCGATCCGGCGGCATCGGGGATGTCGAACAGCGCTGGGGCCGAAGTCACGCCGTTGGCCCGCGAGACCTCCCGCGGGATCTTGGTACTCAGCTTCGCGCGGGAGATCGGCAGCTTGAGCGACGTCGCGTGACGAAACGGAATCAGCACTCGCCCGTTGACCACGGCCAGGCTGTACGAGGCGCCCCTGGGCTTGATGGCCTCGTAGCCGGACAGGTCGGCCAACTCGAACTGTTCGACGACGAGGTTGTAGCGGGTGGCCCACATGCCGCCATAGGGCCGCCGGTCGATCGCACCTTCACGCTCGGCCGCCTCCTGCACCAGACGGGCTGACCGCTGGCCGCGCACCAGACCGGTCACCACGTGCCGCACCACCTCCGCTGCGTGCTCGCCGAACTGCTTGACGGCCCATCGCGAGGGCTCGACCATCCCACTCAAGGTGCCTCCTCGGAGGGCAACGGCTTACCGAACTGCGATCAACCTACCAGATGAGCTTAACTTTCGACATCCTGTGCCCGATCTGCGGGAGGCCGACCGCGGGCGTCTGGCGTGGACGCGGTAAGCGGTACCGCGGCCAGCGCGGTGTTTGCGACCCGGATCGTTTGGCCGCAGTCGCATGCGATCGGCCCGGGCTTCTTCTTCGCCGAGTGGCTCGCCGCCGTCGCCGCCGTCGCCGCCGTCGCCGTCGTCGTCCTCGCCGTCCTTCCGCGCATGTTGCCGCCAGCCAGTACCGCGCCCTCGACGCACGGGAACCAGCGCCCAGCACTGTGCCCAGGTGCCAGCGGTCGGGCTGTTCGCGGACTTGGACTCGATGACCAGCCTGAATCGTCCTGGGATCGCGAGAGGC
>JALYQB010000396.1 GCA_030856045.1 Actinomycetota bacterium | reverse complement strand
CCCGACCTCCTCCGGTCCCGCCGCGCTCCATGCGATCGCCGGCACGGCGGATGGAGTCGGGTGACCGGCACCGGTCGGGCCTCGAAACGGCCTCGTGGGGTGGGTGTTCCTGGAGGCGGGCTACACGGTCCGCTGGCGGCGTGGTGATCCGGTGGCCTTCGTGTTCCGTGGTCAACAGCTGGACCACCACGGCACCGCGGGGCTGCTCGATACCATCGCG
This sequence comes from Actinomycetota bacterium, assembly GCA_030856045.1. Classification (GTDB taxonomy): domain Bacteria; phylum Actinomycetota; class Actinomycetes; order Mycobacteriales; family Pseudonocardiaceae; genus JALYQB01. Next base: position 3,330 of record JALYQB010000396.1, on the reverse strand, counting down.
GTGCCGGCGGCGGGCTGGACCGACCTCGGTGAGGTCCGGCAGGTGGGACAGCGATGGTGCCAGCGGCGTCGACCGTCCGCGGTGGCATAGGACTCAGGAGCGAGGAGAGGCGACGATGACCACGCATGATGACCCGCTGGCCCCGGCGGGCGCACAGTTCCCGCTGGCACGCCCGGACACCGCCCCACCCTCGTGGACGAGCCGTCACCCGTCACGACGGTGGTTGGAATCGGGCTACGACCACGACCGGCAGCTCGCCATCGGCCCGGGTGGTGTCCCGGTTCTCGATTCGGTTGCCGGGCCCCCGACCGCGCCGCCCCTACACCTTCGTCGTCGCCGACGCGCTCGTCTGGAAGGTCCGCGAGGGCGGCCGGGTGGTGAACGTGCACGCGCTGGTGGCCACCGGCGTCAACGGTGACGGGCACCGGGAGATCCTTGAGCTGTAGTCACCTCGGCCGAGAACGGCGCCGGCTGGCTGGGGTTATTCCGCGACCTGACCGCCCGCGGCCTCACCGGCGTCCGGCTGTGACCTCCGAGGCCCACCGCGGGGGCTGGTGGCCGCGATCGGGACGACGCTGCCGGCGCGGCGTGGCAGCGCTGCTGCACTCGGTCTACAACCAGCCCCACGCCGCCTCGTCGCACGCCCAGTTCACCGGTCCTGGACGACGCCGCCGACAACTGCCCCGCGTCGCCGAGCACCTCGAGGTCACCCGCGCTCGCGTGATGCTGGCCCCGAGCACTGACACCGCACACAACACGACCAGGAGGGGGCCGTCACCGGCGACATCCCGGCGCTCAGCGCTGACGACAACAGAGGATCACGCGTCAACCGCGAACACCACGTCCGGGGCTTGACCCGCAGCGTACGCACTGCGAGCCAGGCACCCGCGTCTGGCAACTCGCTGGTGACCAGCTGCGGTTCTGCGTTGCGGTCGTGGTGTCTTGTCGGAGTCTGCGACGATAGTGTGAGACAAGACTGTTGGGATCTGGGAGGGCTGATGGCGCGCGCTGATCTGCTGCTTGCCCTCGTCAAGTCCGGGGCGGGAGGCGACGAACTGGCCTTTCGTCGTGCCGCGGAGGCGTTGATCGCGGAGGAGGAGAACAAGAAGCACGGGGTGCTGGCCACCCAGTTGGCCGAGGCGCTGACCCGGAAACGATCAGCTGCGGGGGCCAACGTCACGACGCTCGCGCGCAGCGATGCTGCCGCCGCACTGTTTCATGAGCGAGAGCCCGAACGACGGGTTACCGACCTGGTTCTACCGACAGAGGTGCGACAGGCCGTCAACGAACTCATCGAAGAGCATCATCGCCGTGACTTGTTGCGCAGCCATGGCGTCGAACCACGGCACCGTCTGCTGTTCGTTGGGCCGCCAGGAGGCGGAAAGACGTCACTCGCCGAGGCGATCGCCACGGAACTGGCTGTACCGCTGCTGAGCGTCCGGTACGAGGGATTGATCGGGAGCTTCCTTGGGGAGACCGCGTCACGGATGGAGACCTTGTTCGCCGCCGTGCGGATTCGCCCCAGCGTGTTGTTCTTCGATGAGTTTGACGCCGTTGCTAAAGAGCGTGGTGACACCCATGAGACGGGGGAGATCAAACGGGTCGTCAGCTCTCTGCTGCTTCAGGTGGATAAGCTTCCCAGCCACGTTATCGTCATCGCCGCAACCAACCACGCCGAACTTCTGGACCGGGCCGTTTGGCGCCGGATGCAACTGCGACTAGAGTTGGCCCACCCGACGCGAGCGGGCAAAGTCGAATGGCTCAACGCGTGGTCGGCGCGAACCGGAGTTGGCTTCGGGCTCGCACCGCGCACGATCGCGGACCGCCTCAGCGATGTCAGCTACGCGGAGCTCGAAGAATTTGCCCTCGACGTCCAGCGCAGATCCATCCTGTCCGGCCCTGAACCGGACACCCGGGAGGTCACGAAGCGGGTTCTGCAGCAGTGGTCGGCACGGGTGGGCGCAGAGAGCGAATGAGCTCAGGAACGAACGAGGTCTCACTGTCGAGACCTGTCCTCCTCGGCGCAGTTTCCTCGCGACGAGCAATACCTACGCGTCGCGGTGGGCCAGGGCGGGTCGAGTTCCGGAACACAGAGCAGCGCATCGCCCGGCTGGACGCGCGGTTCGACGAGGCGATGGAGGCGTTTCAGACACAGGTCCAGCTCGCCGAGTCAATCCAGGCCGCCGACCCGCAGTTGGTCCTCGTGTTCGAAGCGATCGACGAACAGGTAGACCTTGCCCAGGTTGCTCGCGACCTCGGTCTGGAGATCCTTGTTGAATCCGAAGGGGCAATCGAACCAACCGAAGAGTACGTCCTGAAATCGAAGGTCCCGCGAGATCCGCTCATCGGATCCTGCCTTCACGCGATCTGTCTCAACCAGCAGACCTTCGATCGGCTCTTACGTCTTTGGTGCGCCTGGAAACGTGATCGTGCCCTCGACCGCGGCCTCTCCAAATTGCGTGACCTGTTCGTCCACCTCGACGATGTCCGCCCCTGGGGGCCACAGGACCGGCTAAAGATGATTGACTGGGACGACTATTTTGCTGGCCAGATCACCGACCACCCCCACGCGATCGAGGTCGAGCTGTGGTATCGCCGATCGTATCAGGCCCGCACCGATTCCCAGCGTGCTGTGACTATTCTGCTCCGACAGACAGGCGGCCAGGTACTCTCGTCAAAGGTCATCGACGAGATCGGCTACCACGGACTCAAGTGCACCGTGCCCACAAGCGTGCTCGTTGACTTGGCACGCCAGCGATTCGACGCCGTCCAGGTCGTCAAGTCAGCCAACGTGATGTACCTGCGCGTCACCGGTCAAGCTGTCCCCACGCCCGGACCCGTCACGGATGCCAACGTCGATGTTGACGCACCGCTCCCCGATCTGCCACCGGTCGTCTGCCTGCTGGACGGTGTCCCCGCCGCGAACCATCCCCTCCTGGATGGGCGAGTTGTAGTCCACGATCCAGACGATCTCGCCAGTGAGAGCCTGTTGGCGAACTACGTCGCTCTCGCTGGGGCTGGGGGTGGTGGGTAGCGATCTGGTCACGTCGGCGTGTCGTGGCCGGATGTGGGAGGGGGCTTCTGGTAGCAGAGGAGTGTCGATCAACTCCGCCAACCAGAAGCCCCTGGGATGTCTGTTTACTCTGTGGTGGCCGAGAAGGCCAGTTGCCCGGTGGCGGGGTGCGGTTGCACCGGCCGCGCCCGCCGTTACCCGTCGGACATGACCGACTCGCAGTGGGAGGTGCTGGGGCCCGAGGCTGTGGGGGTGATGGCCGAGCTGCGTGCTGGTCGGGGTGGGCGGGCGATGAGCCACGATCCGCGGGCGATGCT
>JALYQB010000376.1 GCA_030856045.1 Actinomycetota bacterium | reverse complement strand
CGCTGCGCTGCGAGTAGGGCGGATAGCGCGGCGAAGGCGTCCAATGTGGTCGCGCCGATGAGTTCGGAGAGTCGTCGTGTGCTGATGAAGTCAGCGCCGTGCTCGTAGGCGTGCCGTGCCTGCCGGTCGACGTCGGACAAGTCGCCAGAAGTGGGGAAGTGAGTGCGACAATTGCGTAGGCGTGTGGCCTTGTCAGTCTCGTAGCGGATCTCAGAGATGCCGGTTATTTTCCGGATGATCGCTTCAGTCTCGCTGAGCGAACGTGATTCGGTGAGCTGCGTTGCGGGTGTGGTCGCTAGGGCGTCCTTCGCCGTGGTGGCGAAGAGTGTCGGTGTCGCGGCAGTCAACTCGATGTGGTCACCGGCATCGCGGACTGCGACGCGGCCACGCCGTCCGGCTGCGGCGGCGGCGAGAAGCCCCGAGGCCTCTGAGGGGTGCCAGTCGAATACCGGACGGACGGGTGCGAGGTCTGTACTCGTGAGGTCGGGAAGCTGGTCGGCGCCGAGGCGGTCGAGCCGGGCGAGGATGGTGGTGCGCGGCAGTTCGCCGTCGATCCCGGGGGCGGCGATGAGGAGCCGGCTGGGTAGGCCGGTGCGGACACAGGCGGCGAGGGCGAGCTGGTCGGCGAGTGGGCTGCGGAGTCCGGGGTCGGAGCCGTCGGTGAGCGCGTCTCCTCCGACGTCGATCAACGCGATGGTGTCCGCGTGGAAGTAGGCGGCGGCCGCGCTGATCTGGGCGGCCATCTGCACGGCGCCTCGGGTGGGATCGAGCAGCAACAGCCGGGAGGGGAGGTCGGCGGCCAGCCGGGGTAGCGATGAACCCACCGGGCTGATCGGCTCAGTTGACGGGAGAACCTCCAGAACATGCGGCGCGAGTTGGCGCAGTCCGGTGAAGTCATCCGCCGCGCGGGGACCGGGCAGCGGATCGATCATCAGCCGGTCCCAGGAGTAGGTCATCACCACCGGCGGTGCGGCGAGACCGAGCGGGCCGGCGAGGGCTGATCCGGTGATGGCGTCGCCACCCCCGCCCGCAGCGACGACGAGCGTGCCCACCACGGCGACCCTACACACGTCGTGCGACTACGCTGGCTAACGTCATAGGCCACTTGACGATCAGCGAGGACCCCGGGTGCCCGAGATTCAGGAGGTGCTCCCGAAGTATCTGCAGATCGCCGGTCACATCCGGGATCAGATCGTGCGTGGCGATCTGAAACCAGGCGACGACGTGCCGTCAGAACGTCAGATCGCGGCCGCGTGGAGTGTGGCGCGCCCGACGGCCGCTCGGGCGCTGGAAGCGCTGCGAGTCCAGGGACTCGTGGAGTCGCGGCGAGGCTCTGGCACCTACGTCCGGGAGACGAGGGCGGTGCCGCGGGCGCGGGAGCGCTACGAGCGTGCTCGGGACCTGGAAACGATGTACTCCGCCGCAGAGTCGGTGGAGTTCCTGGCCGCCACTGTCGTCCCCGGTCCAGAGCACGTCCTCGAGGCGCTGGGCCTACCTGCTGACAGCGACGTGGTCCGCCGAGCCCGGCTGCTCCGGGCGCAGGATGGCCGGCCGATCGAGCTGTCCACGTCGTGGTTCGCGCCCCAGTTCGCCGAGCAGGCACCGCGGCTACTCGAACCAGAGCGCCTGCGCGGCGGCACAGCGAAGTACCTCGCTGAGATCACGGGCCGACAGCCCGCTTATGCACGCGACCAGGTCGCAGCCCGACTCGCCACAGCCGAGGAGCGTCGGCTGTTGGAGCTGACGCGCCCAGCGGCGGTACTCGTGTACCGGCTCACCGTGTACGACCCTGCCGACGCACCCATCCAGTTCGATGACGCCACGTATCCGCCGGACCGCTGGGCGTTCCGTCAGGAGTACCCGCTGTCCCGGTAGCCCGCCGTCGCCAGCAGGCCGAGCGACCCGTCTTGGACAAGTGGCCTAGGCCGGTTATAGTAGATGGTGGCATAGGCCAGAAGAGTCGAATTGAGAACCGGAGGGCAGTGGTGGCGGGCAAGTCGGCCAGCGCGGACGGCAAGGCCGCTGCGTGATACGCGGGGACAAGACCGCCGAACTGGGGCCGCCCAGGACGTTGATGCAGGCGCATGAAGCGCTGGTGCGGATCCGGCCGAGCCGGGATGCGTCGCTGGCGGCATGGCAATCTTATTACGGGCGGTCGGCGGCACTGTACGCCGAGATTGCCGAGACCGATCGGGGCCATCATCATGAAGCGCTGTACTGGGCAGCGCGGGAGCAGGAAAAAGCCCAGAAGATCTCCGCCGGTAGTGGCGATGTGCAGGCGACGGTCCGGTGACCTGGCAGACCTGTCAGACGCGCACGAGAGCGTGCGGCGAGCCGCTCCGGACCTGACGCATCCCGGACAGCTCATCCGGGACGATGCCCGGGTCCCGCGCGCCCTCTCGGACGTTTATGGTGTCCGCGCTGTCGCAGGGACATCAAGGGGCCCTGCCGAGCGATCAGATCGGGCCACGGAGGCTGTCCGAACGAGCGGGGGATCACCGGCGTGCAGGTCGACCTGGTGCTGCTGTCGCACGGCGGTGTGAACCGCACCCTTCCGCTGCTGCCGAGGTCGGACGTCGAGCACGCTCGGCTCTGCGGGTTGGCGGGAGCCACGGCTGCCCAGCGACCACTACGAGGGGCGTGACATGCCCAGTCTCTGGCGCTGCCGGTTGACCAGCTCGGTCGAGCTGGATCGCAGTGCCGTGCACCGCATGCTGTCCCGGTGGCTGGACACCGACCACCATGCCCAGCGCAAGCCATGGTCCTGGACCTGCGCCGAAGACACCTCACCTCGCGAGCTGCTCATCGGCCTGCTGGACGATCGGCTCGCCGAGCGCCTGCGCAGCGGCGCGGACGCCGCGAGCATGCCGGTCCGGCAGGTCGCGGCGGCCGGTTGGTCGGAGCTGCGCAGCGTGCTGGTCGGTGGCTTCGTCGGCACGGTGCGCTACGCCCTCGACGGCGACGGCGTGGATCCTCGGGTGATCGACGCCCTGGTCGCGCTCGCCCCGTTCAGCGGGGTGGGCGCGTACACCACACGCGGCTTCGGCGGCGTCCGGAGGGTCGGGGAATCACCGTGGGCGTGATGCTGGAGCGTGTCTGCCGCCCGGGCGCCCTGGCCGACTCCTGGCAGCGGGTGCTGGCCAACGACGCGGCCGACGATGTGCTCTCCCCCGGGGTACGACGATTCGCGCGGGACGCCGACACCCTGCTCGACGAACTGCGCGGGCGCCTGCTGGACGGTGGCTACCTACCGACCCGGCTGACGCGGGTGAGCATCCCGAAGGAGGACGGTGGGGAGCGTGTCCTGCACATCCCACCGGTGGTCGATCGGATCGTCGAGCGTGCCGTGCTGAGCGTCCTGACGCCCCTGCTCGACCCGCTGCTCGGACCCAGCTCGTTCGCCTACCGGGCCGGCCTCGGCGTCGTCGATGCCGTGCAGGAGGTGGCCCGGCTCCGCGACGAGGGGTTCACCCACGTCCTGCGGACCGACATCGACGACTACTTCCCCAGCATCCGGGTCGACCGGCTCCGGCGGATCCTCGGCGTGATGGTGACCGACCCGGAGCTGATGGCGGTCCTGGATCTGCTGCTCGGCCGTACCCTGCACGGTCCGGGTCGACGCCGGAACCGGCCGGGCATCGGGTTGCCCCAGGGGTCGCCGTTGTCTCCGATCCTGGCCAACGTCATGCTCGAACACGTCGACGACCGGCTCCGGCGGGCCGGCTATCCGATCGTCCGGTATGGCGACGACATGGCGATCCTCGCGACCAGCCGGGATGACGCGCTCGAAGCGGGCCGGGTCGCGTCGAAAGCCGCGGAGGAGATCGGCATGAAGTTGGGCGACGACAAGACCGACGCCATGTCGTTCGAAGCCGGTTTCTGCTTCCTGGGTGAGGACTTCGGAACCCGGTATCCCCCGGTCATCG
>JALYQB010000344.1 GCA_030856045.1 Actinomycetota bacterium | reverse complement strand
CAGGATGAATGGGATGGCCGGGCGCGAGATGTCGGTGAGCGTCACGGGGCCACCTCGGCCCGTCCCGGCCTCGGGGCTGCCGGACCCGCCCGTCGCAGGCGCGGTGGCGGGCGACGGACCTGAGACGGCCACCGCGATCACGGTCGCGACGGCCGCGGCGCCGCCGGCGCTGAACAACGCGATACGCGCCCCGCGGCGGCGGGGTGCCGCGCGCCCGTGGGCCGCCAGCATGTCGGCCACCCGGACAGCGCCGGGCCTGCTCCGCCGGTGCGCGGGGCCTTCGAGGTCGGACATGCGGTCCCCTCCGCCGGTGATCCCCACAGTCCGGCCCGCAGCCTTCCGGGCCGGACCTGCTGAACGCAATCGCCCGAGTAGGTCTGTAGACTAGTCCGTTCGATTGCGCACGTGGCGAAGAATCCGTGACACTTCTGGGCGGGCAGCGGTCCCGGAGGCGGGATCGTGGCCTTTAAGCTGCGCTCTGTGGCCGAGCCCTGGTGGAATGCGCTGAGCGAGATCATCGATTGCTCGCACGTCAGCCCCCCCGAGGGGCTGGCCCCGCTGGTCGACCGGGCGCTCACCCCCCTCGGGATCACCGCCGAGGTCTTCCTCATCGACCTGTCCCAGCGACACCTGCGCCCGGTCCGCGCTGGGGCCGGTCCTGCGCTCAATGTGGAGGCGGGGGTGGCGGGCCGGTCCTTCCGGCTGGGCGAGATCGTCGCGGTGGGCAACGGTGTCCCCGAGCTGTGGGTGCCACTGGTCGACGGCACGGCACGGCTCGGCACGGTGCGACTCACGTTGCCGGCGGGCACCGACCCGGAGGACGAGGACCTGCGGCGGCGGTGCTGGCAGCTCGTGGGCCTGCTCGGTCACCTGGTGGTCGCGGGGTCCGCCTACGGGGACACCTTCCACATCGCTCAGCGGGCGCGGCCGCTGTCGGTGGCCTCCGAGCTACTCTGGCAGCTGCTGCCGCCACTGACCTTCGCGACCGAGCGGCTCGTGATCTCCGCGGTGCTGCAACCGTTCGACCGCATCGGCGGTGACGGGTTCGACTACGCTGTGGACCTGCAGGAGGCGTTCTTCGCGATCTTCGACGCCGTGGGTCACGACATCCAGGCGGGCCTGACCACCGCGCTCACCCTCGCGGCCATCCGCAACGCGCGTCGCCAGGGTGCAACCGGCCTCGAGGAGCTGACCAGCGCCGCCGACGAGGTCATCCGGCAGGAGGCTCCGGGGGCGCGCTTCGTCACCGCGGTGCTCGCCCGGCTCGACGTCCGTACCGGGCTGCTGCATTATCTCAATGCCGGCCACCCACCGCCGCTCCTGCTGCGTGCGAGCAAGACCGTCAAGACGCTCGACGGCGCGCACCGGGTGCCGCTCGGCGTGCGGGTACCGGGCGGTGAGCCGGCAACCGCCGGCGTCGAGCAGCTCGAACCCGGTGACCGCCTCCTGCTCTACACCGACGGGATCGTCGAGGCGCGCGACGCTGCCGGGCGGGAGTTCGGCCTCGACCAGCTGATCGACCTGGCGGAGCGCTCGTCCGCGGCCGGGCTGCCGTCACCGGAGACGTTGCGGCGGCTCTCGCACACCGTGCAGGAGCACCAGGGCGGCGAGCTCCGGGACGACGCGACGCTGCTCCTGGTCGAGTGGTCCTCGGCGGGTCCCCGGCGGCTGCTGCCCGAGACGGCCTGGCTGCGCGGCGGCTGAGTCACCGAGCCGGATTGCGGTGCGGGGAACGGGTGAGGACACTGGGGTGTGTCGAGGGCACCTTGTGTGCGCCGAACCCCGTGACGTTCCGTCTTCGGCTCCAGACCGACCCAGGGATCCGCTGACCCGCGGCCCGGGAACGGGAGACGCCGCGATGGCTGCTGACGGTGGCGCGCGCCTTCGCGAGGACGGGCTCGTCGAGTTGCAGGAACTGCTGTTGGGCACCGACACCCTGCAGGACTTCCTCGGTGAGGTGGCCGTCGCCGCCGCCCGCGACCTCGACAAGTGCGTGGCGTGCGGGGTGACCGTACGCACCCATGCGCGGCGCCCGACCACGCTCGGCACCAGCGACACCTTCGCCGCCGCGCTCGACGAGACCCAGTACTCGCAGGGGCAGGGGCCGTGCCTGCACGCGCTGAGCACCGGTGAGGTCGTCTCGATCCCCGACATGGCGAAGGACGAGCGGTGGCCGCGGTTCGCCGAACGGGGCGCCGCATACGGCGCCGGGTCGTCCCTGTCGTTGCCGATGAGAACCGCGCAGACCGGCGTGGTCGGCGCGCTGAACCTGTATTCCCGCACCTCGTACGCCTTCACCGACGCTCATCGTGACCAGGCGGGGAGGTTCGCCGATCTCGCCGCTGGGGCGGTCGCGATCGGGGTTCGGTTGGCGCAGCGCACCGAATTGACCGAGGACCTGCGCGTCGCCTTGTCCTCGCGCAGCACGATCGACCAGGCCATCGGGATCGTCATGGGACAGCGCCGCTGCAACGCCGACGAGGCCTTCGCGATCCTGCGGCAGCTGTCGCAGACCAGCAATGCGAAACTCCGTGACATCGCGACCCGGGTCATCTCCACCGTGAGCTAGGCCGACTCCCGCTCGACTCAGGTCCGCAGCCCGGGCCAGGCTGCCCGACCCCATTATGTCGCGTACCGTCAGCACGATGCCCCATCGGGCGAAGCGACCGTAGTACGCGCACGAAGCCGGCATGCAGGAGCCGACCAGCGGTGTTGGACCCACAGCACCGCGGAAGGAGTCCACGCCATGACTGCTGCGGCAGAGACCCGCAGCGAGACGGCGCACCGCTCGCTGATCTACCACTCGCCCGCGGAGTTTCTGGCCGCCGCGGTGCCCTACCTCTGCGACGGCATCGCGGACGGCGCCCCGGTGCTCGCTGTTCTCGGCGAGGAGAACCGATGGCTGGCAGCCGATGCGCTGGGCGCTGACGCGGCCGAAATCGACTGGGCCGACCGCGGCGACTGGTATCGCTACCCGGCGCAGACCATGCAGCGCGCGCGTGAGTTCACCGACCGCCGGGGCGACCGCGGCGGTCGAGTGCGCCTCATCGGTGAGCCGGTGTGGGCCGGGCGCTCTGCGCTGGAACGCACTGAGTGGAGCCGCTACGAGTCCCTGATCAACGTCGCCTTCCCTGGTACCTCCATTGTGTGCGCGTACGACGCCCGATCCCTGGACGAGTCGACCGTCTCCTCGGCCGCCGACACGCATCCGAGCATTCTCACGGGCACCGCGACCCGATCCAATCCCGGCTACGTCGATCCGGCCACGTACTTCCGCCGGTGCGACGCCCAGCCACTGCCTGCGGCGCCACTGGACGCGGCGGCGATGTTCTTCACCGACGAACTCGACGCCGTCCGTCGCTTCGTCGCCGCGGCTGCCGATGACGCGCGCGTCGACTCCGACCGCACCGCCGACCTCGTGATCGCTGTCAACGAGGCCGCCTCCAACGCCGTCGAACACGGCGGTGGCCGCGGCGCACTCCGCACCTGGTCCACCCCGGACGAACTGATCTGCGAGGTCACCAACCCAGCGGGCCGGATCAGCGATCCCTTCCCGGGACACCTCCCACCCGACCCGCTCGGCAACCGTGGACGGGGGCTGTGGCTCATCCGGCAGCTCACCGACCTGACCGAGATCCGTTCCGATCCGACCGGAGTCACCGTGCGGATGCGTCTGATCCTCGACGACCACACCGCCTGATGCCCACGACATCACCGCACCGTCTTGACGTCAGCCGCTGCCGAATGGACCCCTCGGGAACTCACTCAGCGGAGTGACGTCGGTGGCGTGCAGGCCGTGCTTGTCGCGCTCGACGGTGAAAGACACGCGCATACCTTCAACCAGGTACCGGAAGCCACTCATCCGGATAGAGGAGTATTCTACGAATACCACATCGTCACCACCGTCTGGCGCGATGTAACCGTACCGCTGCGCCTCGTTATACTGCTTCACGGTGCCCTCTGCCATCCTCGCCTCTTCCTTCGCGTCCGCCGCCTACGATATCTATTCGTGCGAGTGCACTGTACCGAGAAGCCGGTCCACGAGCCGTCTGGGCGGCCGGTGTCTGCCCGTGCCTCGCATGCTCCACTTCCGGTGCGGTCAGCGCCCGAGGATGCGTCGCCGTTGCTCGTAGTCGTCCTGGTCTATCTCGCCGCGGGCGTAGCGCTCGTCGAGGATCTGCAGTGCTCGCCCGTCGAGGCCGGATGTGTCCCGGAGGTCGGGGCCGCCGGGGCGAGGTCCTCGCAGCGCCCGAATCAGGTGGACGAGGCTCACGGCGAGAACGCCGACGATCAGCAGCAGGATCAGCAGGCCGAGGATGGCGCCGAGCCATCCCCAGACCATCATCCCGTCCATCATGTCGTCCATCCGATCATGGGGCATGGGTTGTCTCCCTACTGCTCGACGGGGTACCCGGCGTTGTTCCAGGCAGTCATGCCGCCGGTGACGTTCAGGACCTCGCGGTGACCGTGGTGGGCGAGCAGGCTGGCCGCGACGGAGGAGCGGAACCCGCTGCCGCAGGTGACCGCGAGCGGGCGGTCCTCGGGCACCTCGTCGAGTCGGTCGGGTAGCTCGGCGCCGGTGATGTAATGAGCACCGGGGGCGTGCCCGGCGTGCCACTCGTCTGGTTGGCGTACATCGAGCAGGTTGATCTCGCCGCGTTCCAGACGCGTTGTGAGTTCATGCACGGTGATCTGCGGGGTGGTGTCCACGGGGCGTGCCGTGGTGCGCCAAGCGGTCATGCCGCCGCGCAGCCAGCCCCGTGGTGGTGGGTAGCCGATGCGCAGCAGCTGCCAGCCGGCCTCCCACAGGTCTTCGGGCCGGTCGAGCACGAGCAGCATGTCGGTCCCGTCGGGCAGGACGGTGCCGGCCCAGGTGGCGAACGCGGCGCCGAGCTCGACGTTGAGCGCGCCGGGCACGTGGCCACCGCCGAAGGCCTCTGGGGCGCGCGCGTCGAGGACCAGTACCCCGGCATCCTGCTGTTCGGTGAACTCGGTCACGGTCAGCGCGGGTGGTTCGGGGAGCACGCCGAGCGGGGCCACGCCGGCCAGGTTCTGGGTGCGCATCCGACGCCAGTACGGCGGGACCGCGGGCAGGTTGTCCAGCCGCAGGCACTCCCGCACGAAGCCGTCGGTGGAGTCGACCTCGGCGAGGACCGCGTTCGTCCGCCGCTCGTAGCCGATCGTCGTCGACAGCCGGCTGCCGATGTTGCCCCCGCACAGCGAGCCTGCGACGTGGGTGGGGAAGACTTCGATGTGGTCGGGCAGCGGCAGCAGCTTGGTCTGGACGGTGTTGCAGTACACCTGCCCCGCCTGGCGGGCCTGCTCGGGCCCGCCGAGCAGGTCGGGCCGCGCGAGGTCGCCGACCAGCAGCGCCCCACCGGAGAGCAGCAGCGCCGGGGTGTCCGCGCCGGTGGACCGGTCGTAGATCAGCAGGCTGATGTGCTCGGGGGTGTGGCCGGGGGTGTGCAGCACCTCGATGCCGACGTCGCCGATCTCGATGAGCTCGCCGTCTTTCAGCGCCCGATGCGGATAGCCCAGCTCACCGGCCGCCGATCCCCACAGGTCCGCCCCGGTGCGGGTCCGCAGCTCGCTCAGCCCGGACAGGTAGTCGTTGTGGCCGTGCGAGTCGGCGGCGTAAGCGATACGCAGCCCCTGCTCGCGGGCCGCGCGGGTGTAGACCTCGACGTCGCGGCGGGGGTCGAACACCAGCGCCCGCCCGGTCTTCTCATCCCCGACCAGGTAGGACGCGTGGCCGAGACTCTGCAGGGAGAACTGCTGGAAGAACACGGTTCACGCCTTTCCGGGCTGCTCGTCCCGGTGGATCCGGCGGATGTCGGGGATCCGGCCGTTCCGCCACTCCTCGGGTTCCCGGACGTCGACCAGCTGCACCTGGTCTTGGAGTTCCTTCGGACCCATGAGCTGTCTCCTCCTGTCGTCGGTATGCGTGGCGCTGCGGTCAGGTGACGCCCGGTCACCCGAGCCCGGCCTGCACGGCGACGAAGGCGCCCACGGCGAGCACCAGCCCGGCGAAGCCGCGACGCAGGACGTGTTCGGGTAGCCGTCCGGCCAGCTGTCCGGCGGTCAGCGCCGCCAGAGCCGCCGCTCCCAGGAACACCCCGGCGACCGGGAGGTCGAGCTGGAACCCACCGAGGTGGGCCGCCAGCCCGGCCGCCGAATTGATCGCCAGGATGAGCAGGGAGCTGCCGATGGCCACCGGCAGCGGTAGCCCGAGCAGCCACGTCAGGGCGGGCACGATGATGAACCCGCCGCCGACACCGAGCAGTCCGGTCAAGAATCCCACGACTGCGCCGATCAGCAACGCCTTGGGCAGGCAGGCACGCCAGTTGACCTTTCCACCCGGGACCTCGCACGCGCCGTGGGGCTCGGGTGGGCGGCGCAGCAGCTGCACCCCGACCACCAGCATCAGCGCGGCGAACGTGCCCAGCAGCGCCCGATCGGGCAGCAACCGGTTGACCGCGGCACCGCCGAACGCCGCCCCGGCCCCGGCCGCGCCGAACACCCCGGCCACCCGCCAACGCACCTCACCGCGGCGCAGCCTCGGCAGCACACCGGCTGCGGCGGTCCCCGCCACGATCAGCAGTGAGGTCGGCACCGCCTGCCCGATCGGCATGCCCAGCCCGTAGACCAGTGCCGGCACCGCCAGGATCGATCCGCCCCCTCCCACCAGGCCCAATGCGGCCCCGGTGCCCAGACCGAACAACCCCGCCGGTACCAGCGCAGTCATCACCGACCCATCCTCCCCCGGCCGGCTGCAGCGAACGGGCACACCGCTGCGCACGACGTGCGAGGTGCGGTCGCGGCCCGTGTCCA
>JALYQB010000332.1 GCA_030856045.1 Actinomycetota bacterium | reverse complement strand
TGCGTCACCCTGCCCGCGATTCCGGCCGTGTACGGACTGCACCACCCCGAAGACAACGTGGTGGCCTGGGTCTTCGCGCTGCCCGGCGGGCAGGCCGTCATCGTGCCCAGCTGCGGGGACGGAACCGGTCTGATCCACACCAGCCTGGACCTGGTCGAGCGCCGCTGGGCGCCGTTGCGAGGCGCTCAGTTGGTCCTGGTCGCCGCAGGCTGATCCGCCGACGGTCCGCGGCGAGGCCGCCGCGCCGAGCCGATAGGCATCGCAAAATTCGTCTGGAGCGTAGGTCCGCCGCAGGTATGCAGTGGACCCATGACAATTGAAGTGCGAGGGCTAGCTGCTGCGTTGTTCGTAGCGTCGCCGCCACCTGCGACAGCGGTCGAGGTAGTCGGCGAGCTCATCGCGGCCGAAGTCCGCAGTAGACCAGGGCTGGTCGACGTGTTCACCCCGCCATATGTACGCGAGGGCGTCCGTTTCGACGGGACGCAGGACTCGTACGGCAGCGAGCGTGTAGGCAGGGTCCTCGAAGGCGTCTAAGGTGGTCCACTCAGCGTCCGTGAGGTCGGTGAATACTTTGCCGTTCGCCTCACCCTGGCCCGGAATCAGTCCGGGGTAGGGCCTCTGCGGTAGGCGCACGACCCGCCAACCGGGGGCCGTCGCGTCCTGGTAGCGAGGTATGCGATGGATGAGGCTGCTCACGACGTCGTCAAGGACGAGCGTGCCGTAGACGAAGAGTTTACTGGTTCCCTCCAATGACCGGGCCGGACGGCCAGAGCTCGTGGAGTTCGCTGGGAGTAAGCGGGCGCTTATAGGCTTCACGAAGCACCTCCGCGAGCGCCGTACCGCCCGCTTCGACAAGTCTGACGAACCAATCTATACCGGCGGGGTAAGACCACAGGTAGGATCTGAACTGCGGATTCCTACTGCGGTCGTAAAGTTCAAGGGCGATCTCCTCGTCAGTCCACCAGGGTACCTGACAGCGTGCTAGGTCACGACAGTCCGCAGCCGTCGCGCCGCTATTTACCAGGATATGGATCTGCCCGCGGACTAGATTCATGAAGTGATCGATCCTCGTGCGGGCGCATATGATCTCGTCATCGGGAGATGCCACCCACGGTAGAATTTGAGCCAAGCCCTCGAACAAGACTTGGTGTGGACAGTGGACGGCGAGAATCCTCGGCCACTCGACGATGTTTGACTCGGCCTGCGTGGTGAGGCTTGAGTACTGCAGGGCGTGTCCGAGAACCTCGTGCAGTGCGAAGCGATAGGCGTCAACGCGCGAGAATGAGGCTTTTTTCTTGTTGATGCGCAGCCGCGTGTCGTGGCCTGCGCCGTCGAGCCAGTAGGACCAGTACGCATCGACCTCGACGTCTTCGATCGTCAGGTTGAAGTCGGCGTCGGTATCGACGAGGCGACGGACACTGGACTCGTACTTGTCCGCGTACTCTGCGATGGCTGAGCTTACGTCGGCCGTCGGCAGCTGCTCGCTGAGAGTACGAAGATTCGTCCAGGCGTGTTCATCCCATGAGATTCCCAATGAGCCGAGAGCCTCTGTAGCGATCCATTTGCGCTGCTCGACGTAATCCCGAGTCCAACCGCGCGGCGCGCAACCCTGCGTCAGCGAGATGTACTCATCGAGAGGTAGTTGTTGGCCGATAAGGGCGCAGAGGTAGGCGATGTGCGCATCGAGCTGCGTCTTGAGTGCTGGTTGATGCTGTGTGTCCGTCTCGATCCGAAGTCGAGTGAGGTCGTCGAGTGCGGCGAACCGGTTGTCGAACGGGCTTGGCTTGGCTGGCGGAGGTGCGCAGTCGAAGTCGATCACAGGAGCTTCGCCGCGTGATGTTTCCAGAGCATGCCAGCGCCGCACCACCTCCTCGACAGCATCACGAAGCTGCACGGCTGACTTCCCACCGCAGGGTCACAGCCTGGCTCGGCTGGAGGTAGTCGCGGGTCACGGAGATGAGAGCATCGCCATCGTCGTCGGTGCACACGAGGTCCTCGATCGCCGACACCTCGGACCCGTCGGCTTGCTCCTCGATGGCGGTGCAGTTGAGGAGCATGTGGACGCCGCGGTGGCGGATGTTCAGGGTGAGGTGGCGTGTGTAACGCGGAACAGCCTGCCGCCAGTAGTGATCGTGGACGAACCGCCCGCCACGGCAGAAGTACCAGATTGTAGCTACGTCACCGGAGTCGATCCCTGGCGAGATGTGGCAGGCGAACTTG
Organism: Actinomycetota bacterium; assembly: GCA_030856045.1. Lineage (GTDB taxonomy): Bacteria > Actinomycetota > Actinomycetes > Mycobacteriales > Pseudonocardiaceae > JALYQB01. The sequence continues at coordinate 1,867 of JALYQB010000332.1, read as the reverse complement.
GACAGATGGTTCATGTCGTGAGTCCGCTGGATCGCCACCTTGCGGTCATTACCGGGTGACGGCTCGATCACCAGAGAACCGTCTGTGGTCTCGAACCACAGCTCTCGCGTCAGACGCTTGATTGGACGATTCGTCAGGTTGAGGAGTTGATGAGAATAGGTGACTGTTGACCATCCCTCGCCATCGATATCAATGGAGCAGGTCACGTCGAGTTCGACAATGTGGCCGGCGAGCTTCGCCAACTGGACAACCTCTGCGTCGGACAGGCGAAGTTGCTTGGCCAGTCCCGCAAGCGATCGGGCGATGCGCTGGGCGGGCGCTTCTCCGGTCTCAGACCCGGAGCTGCCGGAGCTGCCGAGGTTGAGGGGGAAGGCGGCGGTAGCGGGAGAAACCGTGCGAGCTTCGGCTAGCACGTCCGACCGCCATCCGGCTTGTCCGTTAGCGGGCGCTCCAAGGCCCCGCTCGATCGAGTCCAGCACGTCGGACATGGTTGCGGAGACAAGATCAGCGCTTTGATCGGCTGGTTCGGTTGGCAGGATCGGCCGGATAGTCGGTGGTTGTTTCTGTGGCGTAGCAGACTGGGGTACGAACTCGATTCCACCATCGTGGGCTTGAAACAGTTGGTCGACTTTCCAGCCGGGGAACATGCCCTCCAGGATGCGGCAGTGGTCGGCGTAGGGAAGTCCAACCAAGTCACCGGAAAGCCACCGGTAGAACTGTGCCTTGCTCGGCCGACCGCCCCTGAGAGTCGGATCGATGTCCACAGCAGCCCTGTCGTACTCACGACAAAAGGTGCTGTAGGTCTGCAAGTGGCGGTGCTGGAGCAGCACCTTCAGCACGACCGGGTTGGCGTTCAACGGGTTGGCTCTCCTTCGGTGCGAGACGAGACTATCACGCCTGGGAGACACGGCGAGACCAGGTGAGGTACAGAAGTTCAAGAAGAGACGATCGTGGGGTTGAGAACAGACCCTGACCTGGCCGAACCTTGTGGTGTCGCCCGCTGATGGGGGCGGCAACCACATATAGTAGACAGCCGAGTCAGAAGGGCAAGGTTCATGGCGATCCCCAGCGGCCACCAGTTCGTACCGGCAATACGGCCGCGCCTCGGATGCGGCGGCACGATCCCGTAAGTGCGACCCGGCGGCAGCACGGGAGATGGCGTCGGCGTCCTGGGTGGTTGCGGCGGCGTGGCGGGAGAGCGCGGCAGCAACCACCTTGCCGTGGTGGACGTTGGCGGCCATCGAGTCAGCCGCAGCGGCATTCGAGGCGCAGGCACACGAATACGAAACACGCGAAGGGAGCCACGGTCATGACCGTGGATAAGACCGCGAAGTGAAGGAGCGAACCAGTGACCAGTGCTGAACTGCCCTTGGACGAGGGTTGGCCTGTGGCTGGGCGGCTGTGCACGGCTCCGATCACGGCGCAGTTTGGTACTCGGGTGGCGCACGAGGTGACTGATGAAGCCGTCGCCGCCGCTCGAGGCGAGTACGAGGCGCTATGCGGGTGCGTCTTTGTCGCTGCGCCACTGGCCGCTCCGGCCGGCAGACCGTGCCCGGCGTGCCTGGGCGTGATTGCGGCGGCGCGCCACGCTACTGGCTTGGTCGCGCGAAACGGCCGCACTGGACCAGCGCGGTCGTCCCGTCCCCGCCACCGCAGGCCTCGCTGTGCACCACCGCAGGGGCATGAACCGCTGACCAGGGACTGACCATCCCCGGTGAGCGCAGACCCCGGTCGTCGCGCTGCCGCATCCCCAGGCGGCACTCCGCGCGCGCGGCGGCCGGGCCCGAACCACGGCGGGGCCGGGACCCGAGACCTGGCCCCGCGGTGGCTCTGCCGGGCCGGGGTCACCGAGACGGCCGCCCGGTCC
>JALYQB010000325.1 GCA_030856045.1 Actinomycetota bacterium | reverse complement strand
GGCGATCGACGCCTACGACGATCCGCAGCTGCCGGGCGCGGCGTACCCCCTTGCCGAGCTGGAATCGATGTTCACGGATACCGAGCGGTGGTGGCGAACCGGCCGCTACGACCGGATGAGCCTGGTGCTGCCCGAGCTGCTGCGCCACCTGTACGTCCACGTCCGCGATGCCACGTCTGGCACCGAGCATACGGAGCGCGCCCACGCGTTGCTGGCCGACACCTACTCGGCGGTCCAGGCCACCGCCGGCCGCTACGGCTGCACCGATGTGGTCGGGATCGCCGTCGAACGGCAGCTGGCCGCAGCCGCCGCCTCCGGCGACCCGCTGCGCCCCGCGGTCGCCGCCTTCCGGCGGTCCCAGCTGCAGATCCGCTGGGGCCGCTTCGACTCGGCCGCCAGCTCGCTGCAGCGCGCCGAATCCAGCATCGCCGACCTGCCCGATCCACGGGCCGAGGCAGTACAGGTGCAGCTGCAACTTCGGCAGGCGGTGGTGCGAGCCCGCCAAGGTGACCGCGACACCGCCGACGAACTGGTGACCGAGGCCCGCGCTCGCACCCGGGCACGTCAGCTCCCCGCCCACCCCTACCCCAACATCATCGCCAGTGGCCTCAACGCCGACATGCACTGGATGGCCGTGGCCATCCAGGCCCAGGACGGCACCACCGCGCTGACCCGAGCCAGGGAAGTCACCACAACCCCCCTGCCCAGCGGCCCGACCGACCGCAACCGCAACGCTTCCTGGTGGGCTGACCTCGCGCGGGCTTACCTGCTCCACGGCGACCGTGCGCGCTGCCTCGACGCCGTGCGCCGGGCACGAGCCGCGTCCCCGCAATGGGTGCGATACCACCCCGGGGTGCACGAGACTCTGCACACCGTAGCCGCCCAGGACGCTCGGGCCACCGACGGACTGGCCGAGCTCATCGCCTGGATCCAGGGACCCCGCTAGACAAAGCAGTTGTCGCTCATACTGTATCGAGCAGCAGGTTGGTGACCGGCTGCGTGGCCGCGACCACACCCACGTCGAGCGTGACTCCTCATCGAGCGCGGCGAGGTAGGCGACGCTGCCGTCGTCGACTGCGGCGTCATTGGATCTGCGGGTGATCGGGTAGACCTGGCCGGTGTCCAGCTCAGGGCCCACCGAGATCCGGCAGTATCCGTCCAGCGCGGTGGCCAGCCACAGCTGGAGCGTGTCGAACGGCACCATGCGTTCGATCACCACGCCCGTCCAGACTTCCACGCGCGTTGTTTCGAGCGCTCCGTTGAGCCGCGGGGTCGTCCGGAACCCGTCGTCGAATCTCAAGCCGATCTCCTTGCTGCGCAGCAGCAGCAGACGCTCGGTGTGGGCTCCAAAGCGCGTGCTCCGGCACACTCCCTCGGCGTCCGCCCGCACGACGTTCACGCGCGAATAGCCCGCCTCGGTAAGGCAGCCGCGGGCACGGTCGACCACATCCGGGTAAATGTCATCTCGTGGTCCGGTTCGACCGGTTATGTCGTGGTCCCGTGCCAGAATCAGCCGATGACGGTTTCGCTGCTGGATCGCCGCGTCTACGCTCTCTCCGACGTCGACCGGCTGCTCGCGCTGCCGTCAGGCACCGCCCGCCGCTGGATCGATGGTTACGACCGCGGTGCCGTCCACTACCCGCCGGTTATTCGGGTGGAGCGCACCCGCGACGAGGCGGTGACGTGGGGCGAGTTCGTCGAAGCCAGGTTGTTGGCCGAGTTCCGCAGCCGCGGTGCCTCGATGCAACGGCTGCGTCCAGCTGTCGTGCGGCTGCGGGAGGAGTTCGGCTGCTATCCGCTCGCCCACGCCAGCCCCTTCCTCGACGTGGAGGGTCGCGAGCTGGTCCGCCGGGTGCAGGACCAGGTCGGCATCACGGGGCACGAGATGCTTGTCGTTGTCCGGAGCGGGCAGGTGATGATGTCGGCGCCCGTGACGGATTTCGTCGGGGACATGAGGTACTCGTCAGGTGCCGACCGGGAGGTCACAGCGGTCGTCCCGGCCCGGTTCGGCCAGTTCGTGACGCTCGATCCGTTGCACCAGTACGGCCGGCCGGTGGTGCGGGCGGTGCCCACCGACGTCGTCGCCGAGCAGTTCCGAGCGGGCGAGACGACCGAGACGATCGCCGATCTGTTCGATCTGACCGTGGTCCAGGTGGAGCAGGCGCTGCGTTTCGAGCTGAGCCTGCCGCGATCGGCCTGAACGCACGGTGGTGCCTCGCTGGTTCGTCGACGAGAGCGCCCTCGGCCTCGGCAAGTTGCTCGCCCGGCTTCGCGACGACGTCGTCTACACCGGTCATCCGGGGGTGCTCGAGATACCGCTCGGCACAGCCGACGTTACGTGGATGCCCCTCGTGGCGGAACGAGACTGGGTCGCGATCCGGCGCGATCGTCGCATCCACACCCGGCCGTCCGAGGTCCGCGTCTTCGCCGAGGTCGGACTGCGCACGGTCTGGTTGGGCGGCAAGAAGGACATGTCGTCCGCCCAGCAGCTCGACCTCGTCACGCGGCACTGGCAGGCGTTGGAGCGCCGGCGAGAGGAGCTCGGCCAGGGGCCCTGGAGCATCACGCTTCTCGGAGGTGGGCTGTCGGCACGCATCTGGCGGCCGGAGCTCTGACGTTGGGGCAAGGATGGGACGGCTGGAGGATGAGGTGCCGCTCCGCGAGCTGGAGCGGATCGCCGCCGGGCAGCGGTGTCGAGCGAATTCCTGCTGCGCCGTCTCGTCGACGAGGGCGTAGGTGGCCGCGCTGCCCTGCGCCACGTCGGCGAGGTTGGCCAGCTGGTCGATCCTGCTCCCGAGGTCCTGGTGATGCGGGTTCCCCGCAGTGTGCCCGGAGGGCTCAGGATTCTGCTTCTCCTTCGACAGGATGCTCGTGATGTGGCCAACCATGTGGTAGCACCTCGACCCCGAGAATGGCGTTCATCCGCTGCCGAAGGCTCTCCTGCAGCAGTGTGCCTACCAGACGTCGTCCACGGCGTGCCTGAGATCGCGGACCAGGCCGAGCGGATCCTCGACATCATGCACGGCGTAAGGCCAGGCGAGCATAGAACTGATCAATGAGCCAGAAAAGGTCATGGGCAAGCTCGGGTAGCGTGCCTCGCTCCTGATGGGCAGCCACTGTGGCGAGCCAACAGGATTGCGATCGGTGAGTCTGGGACTCTGGGATTTCCGGACTCTGCTGGGTCTGCAGGTAGTCGCGGAGCAGGGGTCTGCAGGCTGGGCGTCTCGGTGACGCCGTCGAACCGTGCGAGGGCATGGGTGGCACGCAGCACCGCCACCGGATTCAGGTTGCCAGCAACTGGAACGCCACAGCGACGCCAGCGCCGATGCTGTTCGAACTCGTTGTGCAGGAAGAACGGGCCGTACTCGGGGCCCGCTGGCCCATGCCTGCACCATGGATTTCTCAGCCTCGTCGTCGCGGCCTTCCCGACGCCAGCTCTGCCCGATCGCGTAGTGCGCGACCGGGCTGTAGGCCCGGCTTCCGGTGTCCACCACGCGCTGCCGGCCGGCACGGAGCCGCTCATGATCGCCTGTGTCGAGCAAGGTCGCGTACCGGTAAGCCGCAGCGGCGCTGTACACCGGCTTGTCGCCCGGCGGCGATGGCGAAGGCGTCTCCGGCGGCGCGGCGGCGGATACCCTCGGGCCGGGACTGGGCCGGCCGCGCTACGCCAAGGAGGAACGCGGCCGCCACGCGGCACGGACAGTCCTCGGTTTCCACCAGCGGCTTCAGGACGTCGGCTGCCCCCTCGAGGTCACGCTCGCCGAACCACTCCGTGAGTGGCGTTGCGAGCCCGGACTCGTAACGCCACTCACGGGGTCAGTTGTCGTATTTGTAGCCCAGCCCCCGCACCGTCACGAGGTACTGCGGCGCCGACGGGTCCGGCTCGATCTTGGCG
>JALYQB010000286.1 GCA_030856045.1 Actinomycetota bacterium | reverse complement strand
ACCAACGAGATCCCGATGTTCGCACCCCTGCTCGAGACCCTCGCCGCCGCCGGGGTCGACCTGGGCGAGGTGGTCATCACCGCCGACGCCCTCCACAGCCAACGCGCCCACGCCGAGTACCTGCACTCCCGCGGCGCACAGTTCGTCCTGACCGTCAAGCAGAACCAACCCGGCCTGTTCGCCGCCCTCGACGCGCTGCCCTGGGCGTCCACCCCGATCGCGGCGCGTCACGTCGACACCGGCCACGGCCGGGTCACCACCCGCACCATCCGCGTCCTACCCGCCCCCGCGGACCTGCCGTTCCCGCACGTCAACCAGGTCTGGCTGATCGAACGCTACGTCACCGACCCCACCGGCACCCCACGCTCCGCGGTCGCCGCCCTCGGAGTAACCAGCCTGACCGACACCCGCGCCACCCCCGAACAGGTGGCCACCTTCGTCCGCGAGCACTGGGGCATCGAGTCCCTGCACTGGCTCCGCGACACCGTCTACCGCGAGGACAACTCCACCGCCCGCACCGGCTCCGGCCCCCGCGTCATGGCCGCGCTACGTATTCTCTGAACTTGCATCTTTATCGCTCGGTGGTCGCTGCTGGCCGGTCAGCGACTGCTCGCGAGCGTGGGGATGCCCAGCTCGACGGTGTTCTGGTTGCGGGTGCGTCGTTCGATCTGGGCGAGTTTCTCGTCGGCCCCGGCGAGGCTGATCTGGAGTCCTTCGACCTCGCCGAGCCAGCCTTCACGTTCGGCTTCGGCGATGCGGGCGGTGAGGTTGTCGCGGATCTCGGTGAGTCGGTCGTGTTGGGCGGGGTCGGGCCAGAGCATCGAGCAGCGGATGCAGGCGTGTTCGTGGATGCACGGTGTGCCGTATGCCCGGCCGCAGGTTCCGGTGGAGACCTTCCGGCGTTCGAAGTGGCCGAGGAACTCCGGTCCATTCGTCGTCGGTGGGGACGCGGTACTCCTCGCTGGGTCGGAGCGCGCGACGACGGGCCAGGAAGGCCAGGTGGGCTTGGATGGCCTCGTCGGGGTAGACGGCCTTGTAGCCGAGGGTGACGTTGATGTCACGGTGGCCGGCGATGATTTGGGCGATGTGCGGGGGCAGGCCGGACATGATGGCGTCGGTGATGAACATGCGACGGAAGTCGTGCGGAGTGAAGATCAGCGGACCGCCGGTCTCGGGGTCGATCAGGGTGCTGTGCGCGAGAGCGGCGTTGAGAGCGTTGCGGATCGCGCCTGAACAGATTCGGCGGTGCTCGGTGCCGAGTCTGCGCTGGAACAGCCATGGGGCCGGCGCCAGCCAGACGCACTCGGTTCGGTCGTAGGCGGGGATGACGGGGATCGCCGCGGTGGTGCCGCGGACCCGGCGGATGACGGTCGAGAGCACGTCGGCCAGCTCCGGGCTGACGACCAGCAGCCGCTCGGAGTCGGTCTTGGACGGTGCGATCTGGAGCAGGGGGACGAGCTCGCCGGTGCCGGGCAGGCGGTATTGCACGAGGCTGTGGTGAGTGATCTCCAGGAGTTCCTCGATGCGCACTCCGGTGGATCTCAGGACCTCGACCGTGGCCCAGGCCCAGAACGCGAGGTCTTCCTCCATCGCCACGTCCCGCCGTCTGCCGCCGGCGGCGTCGTCGACCCAGACCCTGTCGGACGCGCGCGTGGTGATCGAGCGGGTGAAGCTCTGTCCGGCGACGGTGAAACGATCCCCGGGCAGGGTTGCGCGGGCGGCCTGCAGGAGTACGTCGGTGCTCTTGCGCTGCTCGTCGACGGTGCGTACCAGTGCTGGGAGGACGGGTAACCGTTGGCGGGTGCGAGCGTCCATGCGCGACTTGCGATGCCGGGCGGTCTTGCGCTGGTTGATCTCTTCCTCGCCGATGGGGCAGGGCGCGACCCACTGTCCCCAGCGGGCGGGGTCTTCGAGCGCCCACTGGGCCAGGTCGAGGTAGAACGCCCGAACCGGTGTCAGGCATGGGCGGTAGCCGATCCGTTCCACGGTGACGATGGTCTTCTCACCGGTGGGAGTGACGGCCGTCTTCTGCCGAGTGCGCAGACGCTGCTTCCACGCCGCAGCGACCTCGGGTGCCAGACGAAGGCTGTTGATGCCGTGATGGTGGCGTTCGAGGTCTTTCCAGAACATGTTCCCCAGGTCCGCGGCGAGGCTGCGCAAGCTGCTGTAGTCCAGCGCCGGTGCGCGTTCGCACAGATAGTCCACCAGCAGGTCACGAACCGGTCGGCAGGCCAGGTCGAACCGGTCGATGAGCTCGGCGGGACTGCGCTGACCGGCGCTGCGCAGCTCCCCCAGCCGTGTCGGCGCGTCCAGGGACAGGATCCCCGACTGGTGCAGCGCCCGGTAGAACGCGGTGCCGTGAGCCATCGGACTGCGATGGACGTCGGATTCGACGTCGAGCAGTTCCAGGACATCGCCGACGGTGACCTCGGCGATCATGCCGCCGTGAGCGCCGAGGACGACCGCGGCACGATGCAGCGTGTGCCGTCCCGCCGTGGCGGGGAGGTGCTCGTCCCGATCGCACACCTGCCGCAACCGGGCGAATCCCGCGGCGTCACGGGTGAGAGCCATGCCGCGGGCCAGTGCCCCGCCGCGGGGCACCGCGCGGACGAACCATGCGGTGCTGGGACGCAGGACGTCGGCGCAGATCGCGACGGTCAACGCCGCACCCAACGGGGCGGTCAGGCCCTCCGCCCGGTCGGCCGCGCGCAGCCACCTGGCGGGGATCGCGCGCCAGGCCGCGCCTGCGGTGTCTGCGCCACTGGCCAGCCAGCGGTCCTGCCAGCCCGCTCCGGGCTGTTCACCCAGCCAGTCCAGCAGCGCCGCCAACCCGCGGCGGCGCTCCTTCTGCGCCCCAGCGGAATCCAGGAGGAACGGTGCGCGGGTCAACCGGTCGAACACCTGCTCACGGGCCTGGTTGGTGGCCGGCCAGTTCCCGGCCCGGGGGCGGGCCGGGAACCGAGCGCAGGCCGGTGTGGACACCACGGGCGGCGCCGGGCTGTCGTGCACGGCGGTGTCTCGCTCGACGTCGGTGTCCCGCTCGACATCGGTGATCACGACGACCCGTTCCCGAACAGCACGTCCAACGACTCGGGTCGGTAGCCGGGCGCCACGACCGGATGCGCTCGCTGGGCCGCCTGCCGGGTCTGCTCGCTGTGATGGGCCAGCACCCGGCGGACCACGTCCTCCTTGCGCGGGGTCAGGTACAACTGCGTCGTGGTCAACGCCGCGTGCCCAAGGACGAACTGCACGTCGGTCAGCGGCAGACCCGGGTCTTCGGCCATCCGGTAGGCGGCGGTGTGACGCAACGAATGCAGGGTCGCGCTCGTGCCGACCTGCTCGTTGACCCGCTCGAACATGCGGTGCACCGCGTGATAGTTCAACGGACGCGCCGGACGGCGCCGTGTCCACCACAGCGGATCCCGACGCCCTCGCGGGATCTCCTGCGCCATCTCGACCTGGTAGAGCCGCAGCCAGACGAAGGCGTCGGTGGACGCCGGGAGTTCCTGGATCTCGCGGCTGCCCTTGCGGACCACCGTGATCAGCTGCCGGCCGGGGTCGACCCCGCCCTGGGTGGTCGAGAGCAGCTCCGAGGCCCGCGCCCCGGTCGAGACGTAGAAGGCGACCAGCGCCCGGTCGCGGTGCGAGGGCAGCCGCGCGAAGATCTCGTTGAACTCCTCGTCCGGGACGCTGCGCGGCACCCGACTGGGCACCGTCGGCCGGTAGAGACCGGTCCGCTCATGACGGGCCGGCTCCATCGGGTTGCGGTGAGCGTGCGCGCGGCGGCCCCGCCGGGCCCGGTCCAGCGGGAACGGGTTGAGGATCGGCCCGGTGCCCGCGTCGAGATGGAAGTCGTAGAAGCTGCGCAGCACCGTCTCGCTGTGCGCGCGAACCGACGCCGCATACGGCCGAGGAGCACCGCCCCGGCCCGGTCGACCACTCGTGCCGGTCCCCGGGTCGATCTGGTGACGCCAGTGCGGGCGCGTGGGTTGGCCCGCGACCTGCAGCCAGCGGCAGAAGTCCCTGGCCTCGACGCGCGTCGCCCGGTCCCAGCAGGCCTCGATGGCCCACAAGAACCGGAACCACCGCAACAGGTCCAGACCGTACGACCGAGCCGTCGCGGCTGACCGGTCAGCCGCCTGCAAGTCCCGCAGATACGCGGCGACCGGCTCCACCCCCATCCCGTCGGCGTCGACGAGCCGGTAGGGCTCCCACGGATCGCCCGTGCCGACCACACGACCGGCCTGGGGCACGACCAGGGCAGCCAGATCTCTCATGGGCTCCTGCATGACCGAACCAACGATCCAGCACCCTATAGGTCACTGACCAGCAAAAACAGCATCCGTAGTTCAGTCAACAGGTAGCGTGGCCATGATCCGGGGCCGGGAGCCGGTCCTGATCTGGGACGCGTCTTCACGGAACGTGACATCCCGGACCCAGTGGATCTTGTTCTCGATCGACCAGTGCCCGCGCACGTAGCCGGCCAGGTGCTCCGGTGCGGCCTCCCGGGCGCTCAGGCTGGTGATCCCCAGCACCGCGACCGCGGTCTTGACCTCGACGGTCTTGTACTTGCGGCTGCCCTTGGTTCGTTTGCGGGTCCTGCGGAGGGTGTAGCGCTCGATCAGGAACACCTGGGCCACGTGCGGGAACCCCAGGTCATCAGGGGCGTCGAGGACCCGGATGGTCCGCCGCTCGCGGCGTCCATGGCCATGCTCGGTGGTCGTGTGTGCGATCGGGACGTTCGCCCAGTCCAGGGTGTCCAGGCGCTCGAACAGTCCCTTCTGATTCTCTTTCACGATCATCACGAAGTGGGCGAGGAGTTCGGTGGCGATGAACCTGGCGTGGGCGCGGACGGTGTGGGCGGCGTCCATCGTGAGGACCCACCCGGCGATGTCCAGACCGCGCAGCAGCGGCTCGAACTCAGGCACGTGGGGTCGACCACGCGGCGAGGTGCCCGCGTGAGCGGGTCCTTTTCCGCGTGGTCTCCCCCCGAACCGGACGTGCGAGTTTCCCCGCATCCGGCTCTCCAGTGATTATTCCGTGTGGTTCACGTAGGACACCCAGCACCGTTCGGCGCTCTGCATTTCGCATACCTCCTGGCATGTGTGTCCGGATCACCTGTG
>JALYQB010000272.1 GCA_030856045.1 Actinomycetota bacterium | reverse complement strand
ATCTCTCGGGATAGTCGTACTGCCTCCATGGCTCCTGGGGCACCGAAAGATAGAACCCTTCGACCTTCTGCTGGAGCAGTGGAGACAACGCGGCAATGAGCTTGTCGGCCTCGTCGGCAGCTATCTTTTGTCCACCTGTTGCACGTCGCTGAAGCTTGTACCCCTCTATTTCTGCCTTGCCGTCGGTCTTACGCGGGCAGATGAAGTAGTCGGACTTGAGCAACTGCTTGAGACTCGAGTCGATGTCGGATAGCAAGACGCAGCGGATCTGTTTGCTTACGATCTCATGTGCCACTTCTCTCGGCAAACCATCTGACGTTCTTTCACACAGTTTGTCTTCCAGCTCCCTTCGGAGCATGTTCAGGCGAAAGACGTCCGCATAACTCCGAACAAAGTACGTGTACGTCACTCTTCTCCGTAGATTCTGCACCATCGCATTCTTCACATCGGGACTCTTGTCGCCGAGGAAGTTCGCCGCGATGACCCAGAACTCCGGGCAGGTCATCTCCCAACGAGCAAGGTCGGGGACCGATTTGAAGTCCTTGCGCCTCAGTTCGTCGTCCCGTCTCCAGATCCCCAGCACCTGCTCCACCAGTGTGCGGAGCGTGGCCTCTACACCCCGCTCGGCAAGCTCCGCGACGAACTCCCGCAAAAGAGCATCGCCATCCTTGGCGTAGTACTCGTAGTCCGACCAATCAGCGAATTGGTTGGAGCGGTAAGCCCAGGTATTCTCCTTCTCAAAGAGCAACCAGCCACCGATATTCGGTCCCTTCGGCAGGTCCTCGGCCAGGTCTAGTGGTGGCTGCGAGCCCTTCTTCGGAATGTCAATCGCGTGGTGGATCTCAATCGGAAACGTGCTCAGCCGTGGATAGTCACACTCGTCCGACAACTTCCAAAGGTCGGGAGGATCGGAGATCAGTTCAACTTCAGTCCAGACCCCGTCCTCGTCGATGGTCGCGACGACACGCTCGAGCTCGACAACCGGCCCCGTCTTGCGGGTGAGCACGGTGATGATGTGTCTGAGTGTGCCGATTGCTTCGGAGCTCAGCTTCGAACCCGCGCCCAGCATCGTGGTGGAGAAGACCGAGAAACCCCTGTTCTCCTGAGAACCCGGCGTATGATAGCGATAGGTTACGTCGAAGTCCGGATCGTCCTGTTGAGGGCCGGAAACAGCTTCTCCTGTGATGCGGTTGACCTTGCTGGGGAAACTCGGTTCAAGCTCCCCTATCAAGCTCTCGATGCGGGCCTGATCGTCGCCGTCGATATGCACGTGGAACGTACCGAGCTTGCGAAAGTCACCCGGTCGAAGGGTCTGGGACCCCATGTCCGACACTCGTTCCCGGAGGACCTTCGTCAGCTCCTCCACGTCGGCTTCGAAGCGCCTGTCCGATAACACTATGGCATGGTGGCGAGCGAGCTTCCGAAGTGGCTCCGGCAGTTCGGCCTCAGCCGGCATCGTGGCGTCCTCGACCAGCACCGGCACGACCAGCGTGTCGTGCTCCAGCGCGGTCGCGATCTCAAGCCGTACCCAGTCGGCGGGATCATCGATACGGCGTCGTTCGTGGGAGTCCTCAATCGTCGCCCAGCGGTCACCGATAAGTGCGACGAGAACGTTAGCGGAGGCCACCGCCTCCGCGATTCGAGTCGGGAAGTCAGCGCCCCCGGATATCGTGTAGATGTCCCGAAACACCCTGTCCTTGCCGAATACGGTGGCAAGTCTGTCGTACAACCGCCCGGCGACATCCTTCGTTTCGTCGCGTCGATAACTGATGAAGATACCGCTCATTGCTGCTCCCTGATCCCAGCCCCTGGCGCCGCCCACGCGAAGACCGCTCAGGAGCATTCGGTCGCCGCCTCGACGTACCTGCCCTCTCCGCGCCAACCACGAACGGCAGTGCAGGTCAAGTACATCACCACGACCTCGTCTCTGCCAAGGAACCCCTCCTGGCTGCCGCGCCCCATCACTCCCTCGCATCAGCCGGTGGAGACGCCGAACGGAGCGCGCGAGGAGGAACAGCGCGGCGCCACCCCCTACGAACTCGGCGGCGGCATGATCTACCGGCGGCGCGTCGGAGGGTGCGCGGTGCTGCGGTGCCAGTCGGTGATCGCGGTGATGACCGCGGACGGGGAGAGGGCGTCGGTCCAGCCCCATACGGTGCCTGCCGCGTTGAGCTTTCCCGCGAGCTTCACGATCAGCACGTCTCGTCGGTCGGTGCGGGTGGCTGGTGAGACGATCTCCTTGGTGTAGCGCACGGAGTCCACGATCGCGGACTTCACCTTCTCGTGGGCGAGGTAGACCGGAAGGTCCTGCTGCCACGATCGACTGGCGTCCGCTCCCACCGCGTCCCCCCACCCGGAGAGCAGCGTCTCGAGCTCGTCATCGAGGTACGCCATCTTGTGAATGTGGACCGCGAGCTCGTAGAGGGGATCGCCCCACAGTGACAGCTCCCAGTCGAGGAAGACGGGACCGTGATCGGCGATGATGATGTTCTGCCGGTGCACGTCGGAATGCACCAGCCGAAACCGTCGCGAGGTGAGGGATCGCCACCCGGCGGTCGCGATCCGCAGGGGATCGTGGGGGATTCCGAGCATGTGGAACAACTTCTCGAACTCTCCGCCGAACTCGTCCGCCACGCGCTGCGTGACACCGGAGAGCAGCGTCGCGAATCCGGCGCAGTCCCCATCGGCAGGCCAGCCGTCAGGAGTGGGCGGCAGGTCTGGGCGCGGGACGTCACCCAACTGCCGGAACAGGTTCAGCACGTCCTGGACGACGTCGCGCGGCACCGGCTCACCCCGCGGCGCGATCTCGTCGAGCCGGCGCCCGGTGACGAACTCGTGGATCTGGAAGGGAGGCTCGTCCGACACGTGGCGGAGCTGCGGTATGCGCTCGACGTGGGACGGCAACACGGTGAGGATCTCGGACTCGGGCCAGATCCGCAGATCCATCTGCTCGGCTCCAGGTACCGGGATACGCACCAGAACGGGCCCGTCCGGGGTGTCCACCCGGACGTTGTGGTTGTAGTAACCCGACATCCGACGGGCGCTCCGGCGAGCCGCATCCAGCAGCGCGCGCGCTTCCTGCTGCTTCACCGCAGATCCGTGACCAGCGCTGACATCCACCGGCCGACGCGGCCCGGCGTGAGCGGGGCGAAAGGTGAGGCGCCTGAGCGCGGATCGTATGACGCCAAAGCCTTGATGACGAAAAACGCATCACCGCGCTCGTTTGATGACGATTTCGTCATCGGCGCGTGAACTACACACCCCGCGGGTCGAGGAGGTCCGGAGCAGTTGCCGGCACGTCGTGCGCGCCGTGGAAGCGGCCGACGACTCAGCGCTTGTTCGCGGTGCGGCTGCGATGGCGCATCAGGCTCTTGCGGGCCGTCTTGGCCATGGCGCGGTCCGGATGGTGCGCGCCGACCGCCTCCAGCACCGGTGCCGTGCCGGGACGATCGACACGCCAGAGCTGCTCGAGCAGCTCGAGCTGGACGTCGCGGTCGTGTGTGCTGAACGCTGCGACGAGCTCTTCGGGCCCACCCAGCTCCAGGGTCACCGTGAGCGAGTCGACTCCGGAGGCCAGCATCCGGTCCGGCCCGACGTCCTCGGCGGTCAGCGCCCCGGTGCCGATCAGCCACTGCACCGCGAGCCCGTCGTGCGGACCCTCGAGCAGGGTCAGTACCGCTGGTTGCGCGTGCTCGCCGACCAGCCGCTCCAGGTCACCGAGCACCGCGAGCACCACGGGCAGCTCCCGGTCCGGCTCACCGAGCGCGGCGACCAGCTCCCGCGCGGCCTGCCCGGCGCCACGGTGCCGCACCCATGCGGCGGCGTCCGCACGCCACTGCTCCGGTTCCACCCGGCCGATCAGCTCGACCATCTCGGCGGCCGTGGCGGTCGCGGGATCGGGCAGGGCGAGCACGATGATCCCGAGGTCCTCGGCGAGGCGCACCGCGACCACCACCCCGGCGGGGGTGAGCTCCGCGGTCCCGCCGTGCACCTCGGTGAAGCCCCACTCGTCGGTGTCGCGCTGCACGTCACGGACGCTCAGCACACCGAGGGCGCCGAGCCGGTCCACCTGGTCACGGGCCCAGCCGTGCACCACGTCGGTCAACAGCGGGTGCTGCGCCCCGAAGGCGAGGTGCACGCCCGTGCACAGCACCTCCTCCAGATCGTCGATCGGCACCGGCTCGCCTGCGGCGCGCCCGTCCAGGAGCTCGGCGAGCAGCCGCCCGGGACCGCCACCGTCCACGAACTCCAGCAGCGGCTGCGCCCCCGGCAGACGTGGCGACACGAACCCCGAGAGTCCCCGTTCGACGGCGGCGTCCACCACCCGGTCCAGCGCCGGTACCGGCTCCAGCTCGGCCCACCGCGCGACGGCCACCACACGCCCGCGATGCCGCCGCAGCACCCTGGCATCGAGCGCGAGCTCCAGCAGCCAGCGCAGCACCGGCAGGTCCTCGGCCGAGCGCACCGTGCGCCGGTAGCTGCCGTGCTTGACGTCGAGTGCGTCGCCGGTGCCCAGCAGCTCCACCAGCTGCCGGGCGTCGGCCAGCCGCAGGTTGCCCTTCTGGGTCACCTGCCGGCCCGGGGCGACGCAGAACTCCCACAATGCGCGCAGCTGACCCAGCACGGGTGACGCCGCGGCGGAGCTCGCGCGGTCCTCCGGCGAGGGATGACTCACCGGGCCGACGCTGAGCACGTCCTTCTCGTCGTCACCGTCCAGTGGCAGCCCCTGCAGCCGCTCCAGCGCCTGCGCGAGGTCCTCCTCGGTCATCCCGGCCTCCAGGCCGCCCACTCGTGCGACCAGCCCCTTGGCCATCCCGAAGTTCGCCGGGTCGGACATCTCCTTGACGAACGCCCGGCTGAGCCGCTCGCAGTGCCGGTGCAGCGTCTTCGCCGAGTCACTCGCAGGCGACAGCAGTCCCCGGGCTGCCAGGAACGTGCAGAACACCCCGATCGAGGCCGGGAAACCGGCGTTGTGCTCGGGTGTCATGGACAGCTTGCGTGGGCACCACCGCAGCAGGAACTCGTCGAGGTCCGGCACCGTCCAGATGCTCAGGTCGCCGTCCGCGTAGCCCCACTTCCAGTCCAGCGCCGGCCGCGCGTCCCCGGCATCGGCGTCGACCGGCTGTAGGGCCAACCACCCCGCGTAGTCCGCGACCAGCTCCTCGCGCCGCGCGTGGAACGCATCGTCGTCCTCGACCCCGAACCTCATCCGCACCCGGGAGAGGATGCCACCTTCCCGGTACCGGTGAGCCGCGGGTACATCTTCGCCCTCAGTACGCGCGCGGGCGATACGCAAGGTGAAGCTGGTCGTCGCTGCCGACCCGGACAGCCTGTCCGGCAAGGCCCGCAAGGCGCGGGACTGTGGCATCCCCGTGGTCACCGAGGACGGCTTCGCGCGGCTGCTCGGCAGCGTGCAGGAGGCGTTCGCGTGATCATGGGATCACCTGGGGCGGTAGACGTCCGCGCGATGCTCGACCCTCAGCACGACCACCTGGTGCGAGGAGTGGTCGATCCGGTAGACGATGCGGTAAGCACCCCGCCGGGCTGCATAGCGACCGTCGAGCTCACCCTTCAGCTTCTTACCGACACGCTGGGGATTGTCCAGCAGCGGTCCGGTGATGAACTCGATAACGGCTCCCGCGACAGCCGCGGGCAGCGCGTTCTGGATCATGCGGGCCGCCGGCCCCGCCACCGTCAGCTCGTAGGGAGCATCTGTCACGAACGCGGCCGCAGGTTGCGGACCGCCTCGACTCCCTGGACCATGTCGCCGTTCGCGACTGCCTCATCGGCCTCTGCCAGTTCCTCGCGGGCCCTCGGATCGCCGAGGATGTCCAGGGTCTCGTCGAGCGCTGCAAGATCCTCGTACCCGATGAGCACGGCGGCCGGCCTGCCGTTGCGCGTGACAACAACGCGCTCGTGCTCGCTCTCGGCGCGGTCCACGTACTCCGACAGGTGGTCACGCACCGTGCGGAGCGGCTCGGTCGTCATGGCCACAATTGTGGCACGGCAGAACCAGGTCGGCTACCCATGCTCAGACGGTCAGCAGGCGCACCGGGTATCCGGCGGCGTCGGCCAGGCGGGTGAGGTCCTCGGGGTCGGAGGTGAGCACGGCCGCGTGGTGCTCGATCGCCGCGACGATGACCGCCGCGTCGATGACCGGCGGACAGCCGGTCCCGGTAGGCCGCCACGATGTCTCCTGGGCGCTGCTCGTCCGACACGACATGCAAGACGCTGAGCATCAGCAGCCCGATCGGCTCGTTGAAGTCCAGCAGCCACCGGGTCTCGGCCGACGTTGTCGCGTCGGTCGGGAAGGTACGACCATGCTCACCGTAGTCCCCGAGTCCGTAGGAGACGATGGCCGCACCGGGAGCGTCACGCTGGGCGAGTCCTCGTCGGTGATCGATGAGATCGTTCGTGAGGGTGCCCGGCGGATGTTGGCCGAGGCGTTGCAGGCCGAGGTCGAGGGGTGCGTTGCCCGGTTCGCTGACGAGCTCGACGAGCGCGGGCAGCGGCTGGTGGTGCGCAACGGCTATCACGAGCCGCGAGAGGTGCTGACCAGCGCCGGCGCGGTCGGGGTGCGTGCGCCGCGGGTCAACGACCGCCGGGTCGATCCCGATACCGGTGAGCGCCGGCGGTTCAGCTCGGCGATTCTGCCGCCGTGGGCGCGCAAGACCCCGAAGATCAACGAGGTGTTGCCGTTGCTGTATCTGCACCGCAGACGCCGACACCAGGATGACGGCCGCCGGTTGGGTTGCCAGCGTAGGCATGACCGACAGTCCAGTACGGTGACTGACATGAGCGATGGGTGGGATCCTTCGGTCACAGTTCCGGCTGCGCGAGCCGTGCCCACAGTGCGGTGGCGAGCTGCCCTTGGCTCAGCTCGGCCACCCGGCGGAAGGCGGCCGCACCGAACACGCGGCGCATCTCGACCAGCTCTTCCGGCTCCCGCGCCATGATCAGGTCCCCAGTGTCCGTGTTGGCTTGATCAGCTCAGCGTAAACCGCGGGATGACTATCCCTGTGCCCAGCAGGTGCGCCCAGAACCGCACACCCACACTCAAATTCTGCGCCGCCCAGCCACCCGGTGACACCGCCGCCACGCCGAGCGATCGGCAGCCGGCCGACGGCGCCCCTCGTAGGCTCTTCGTGATGACTACGTCTGCCGTCTCCTGGCCGAATGCCGTCGAGGAGGCTCTCGCGGCACCCGCGGGGGCGCGCTGGCATCGGGTCGCTCTGCAGGTCAATCCCTACGGCTACCACGGAGCGTCGGCCCCGAAGAACAGGTTCCCCGACGAGCAGAGCTACAACGAGGCCATCGTCCGCGCCTGCACCGCACGCGCGATCGACCTGATCGCCATCACCGACCACTGGCGGGTGCGGACCGCTGAGGGTCTGGCGAAGGCAGCCGAGGACGCCGGGATCGTCGCGCTACCCGGATTCGAAGGGGTGACCAGTGAAGGCGTCCACGTGCTCGTCATCTTCGAGCACGGCACCGCGTACGACGAGATCGACACAGCCATCGGTGCCTGTGGGGCCACCCCCGGAAACGGGTTCGACAAGATCGGTAATTCTTTCGAGGACATCGCGGGCTGGGCGAGAGACCATGGCGCCCTTCTCATCCCCGCGCACATCAACGGCCCCGATGGCCTCCTCGCCGCCGTTCAGCGAGGGCAGGCGCTGATTCGCGCGTGGTGCAACCCGGATGTGCACGCTGTCGCTGGCCGCCCTGGACCTCGCCACACGCAGTCACGAAACGCGGGTCCGCCTCGACGATCCGGCGCTGTCGCCGCACCCGGTCATCGAGACGATCAGCTGGGAGGGCGGCTTCCTGGATGGGGTGCGGATGCGGCTGAGCGGCTCCCTCAGCTGCCTGGTCGGCGGGCGCGGGACCGGCAAGTCGACGATCATCGAGAGCATCCGGTATGCGCTCGGCATCGAGCCGATCGGTGAGAGCGCCAGGCGGGACCACGGTGGGCACATCCGGCAGGTCCTCGACGCCGGAACCAAGATCAGCATGCTGGTGCGTGGCGCTGCCGGTGAGTTCGTCATCGAGCGTTCGGTGCCCGATCCGCCGGTGGTCCGCGATGCAGCGGGGATGGTGCTCGCATCCCGCCCCACCGACGTACTCGGCCCGGTGGAGGTCTTCGGTCAGCACGAGCTGGCCGAGCTCGCCGAATCGCGTGACTATGTCGCTCGGCTCCTGCAGCGCATCTCTGGCGACACCACGGAGATCGTGTCGAACCTGCCGGCGCGCCTGCGACAGAACCGGGAGGCGATCGTCGCCGGACGCCGACAGCTCAGCGAGATCGACGACGCGCTCGACGAGTTGCCCCGGCTCCAGGAGGCGCTGGCGCACTTCAGTGGCGCCCACCTCGACGAGCGGCTCGACGAGCGTACCCGAATCGACCGCGAGCGCCGGATCCTGGATACCGCTGGCACCCGGCTCGACGACGTGCTCGCGGCGGCGCAACCGCTCCGTGACGACGGGCTGCTCGATCAGACCTTCGCCTCAGCCGACGCTCTCCGTGACCTGCCGAACGCGTCGGTCCTGGCCGGGATCGTCGACCTGCTCGGCACCTTGCGCGCCGAGGTCGCCAGCGCCGCCGACACGATCGAGCAGTCGGTGGCCGCCGCCCGCGCGGCGCTCTCGTCGGTCGACGCGGACTGGCTGGCTGCGACGGCGCCGATCCGCGAGCAGTACGACGCGGTGCTGCGCTCACTGCAGACCCGTGGCCTGGACGCCGGCCGCTACCTCGCCACGCAGCGGGCCGTGGAGCGGCTCACGCCGCTGCTCGATCAGCGCCGCCAGATCGCCGCCCGGGTCGCCGCGCTGTACGACGAGCGTCGCCAGCTGCTCGCCGAAGTCGGCGACCAGGCGGGGGCGGAGTGGCGCAAACTGGGCGAAGCGTGTACCGAGGCCAACGACCTGCTGCGGGGAACCGTCCGCGTCCGGCCACAGCAGTCGACCGACCGCAGCGAGATCCTCGCGCTGATCGACCGTGTGCTCAGCGGGCAGCGCAGCCAGATCAGGCATGCCGTCCAGCAGGATGGCTTCTCCCCGAGAGCGTTGGCCGACGCGGCGCGCAAGGGCCCGGACAGTCTTGAGAAGTTCGACATCTGTGGAGCCCAGGCAGCGAACCTCGCCGGTGCAGGCGAGGATCTGTTCCTTCAGTTGGAGGGGATGACGGTCGGGCTCGCCGCCGTCGCCGAGCTCAACGTCGGCAGCAGCTCCAAGCAGGAATTCCGTGACCTGAAGGACCTGTCGAAGGGCCAGAAGGCCACCGCGCTGTTCCTGCTGCTGCTCGCGACCCTGCACGGACCGCTGATCGTCGACCAGCCCGAGGACGACCTCGACAACCGCTTCGTCTGGGAGGGTGTGGTGCCGCGGGTCCGGGCACTCAAGGGGGCTCGTCAGGTCGTGTTCAGCACGCACAACGCCAACATTCCGGTGTTGGGTGACGCGGAGCTGCTCGTGGTGCTGGAGACGGCCGGACACAAGGGCCGCGTCGCCGAAGGCGGGGCAGGCTCGCTCGACGACAAGAGCGTGCTCGCACTCGCCGGTGAGATCCTGGAGGGCGGCCCGGACGCCTTCCGCCGCCGCCGCTACCTGTACGGATACTGATGATCAGCCTGGTGGAGCTGTCCGCGCTGCTCCGCGAGAGCGAGAACAGCGGCGTGGAGTTCAAGCGCGACGACATACGCCCTGAGGACCTCGCGAAGGCACTCGTTGCGCTCAGCAACCTCCGTGGTGGGCGGGTGCTGCTCGGAGTTGAAGACGACGGCACCGTGAGCGGGCTGGTCCGCGACCGGGTCGACGAGTGGGTCATGACGGTAGCCCGGGACAAGGTGCGCCCGCCCCTCATCCCGTACGTCGAGACGGTGACCGATCCCGGCAGCGGTAGGCGCATCGCAGTGGTAACGGTCGAGGCCGATTACGCGGTCCACGCGGTCTGGCACAACAAGCACTCTTCGTACTTCATTCGTGTGGGACGCCAGAGCCGGGAAGCCAGCACCGAAGAGCTTCCTCGCCTGATGCAGCAACGTGGCGCGTTTCGTGCCGAACTCCGTCCGATCTCGGGCTCCTCCTACGAGGACCTCGACCAACGCCGACTCGTCGACTACTTCCAGCGGGTACGTGGCCAGACGGTGCCCGAGCACGATGACCGGCAGGGATGGGTGCAGCTGCTGTCGGCGACCGAGTTCTTGGTGGAGGGCGTGCGCGAAGCGGTTCCCTCGCTGGCAGCCGTCGCGCTTTTCGGCATCGCGACGGCACACCACCTACCGCAGTCCGGCATCGACGCGGTCGCCTATCCCGGGCTCGAGAAGGACTACGCCGCGATCGAGCGCGCGACGATCCGCGGACCGCTGGCGCCGCTGATGACCTCGTCGGGAGAGCTCGTCGAGCCGGGCATCGTGGACTCCGCCGTCGCCTTCGTCCGGCGCAACGTCGGTGTGCGGGCCGAACTCGTCGACGGTAGCCGGCGGGTGGAGACGCGGGGGCTACCGGACGAGCCGGTCCGGGAAGCACTGGTCAACTCGGTGATCCACCGCGACTACCTGCTGGCACACACCGATATCGAGCTAGGGCTCTACCCGGACCGACTCGAGATCGTGAGTCCCGGCCGGCTACCGAACGGGGTGACGGTCGAGCGGATGCTGGCCGGGACCAGGGCGGCTCGCAACGAGCTGCTGAAGGATGTCATGCGCGACTACGGCTATCTGGAACACATGGGCCTCGGCGTGCCGCGCAAGATCGTGCGCGGGATGCGGGAGTTCAACGGGTCGGAACCTGAGTTCGTGGTCGGCGAGGAGAGCCTCACCGTCGTGCTGCGCCGGTAGGTAAGTGCCAGGACGGGAGGGAGGCATGATGACTGACGACGACCAGCAGGTGCGCCGCGGACTGCTCGCCCGGGTGCTGTTCGAACTGCTGCGGGACGCGGCGACGCCGGAACACCCTCGACCTCAACGCGCATGAGCTCAGCTTCAACGCGAGTGGCTACTCGCGGTTCGATACGTACCTGCGGTTCGTCTCCTCCTGGGCCAGCACCGTCGGCTGGATGGCCAAACGTGGCGGCTGGTCGATCACCGAGGCCGGTGTCGATGCGGTGGACGAGTACCCGGGTGACGAGCTCGCCCACGAGCTCACTCGCCGGTACCGGCAGCACCAGAAGGGCAAGAAGGCCAAGCAGGGCTTCACCGACCCGACGTGGCAGCGCGTGGTCGCCGCGGCGGGCGTTGTCGAAGCGGGTTGGTGGACGAGCTACGGCGATCTTGCTGATCTCACCGGCCTGTCCGCAGTCCATCGGGCAGTTCATGTCCACGGGGCAGGCGGAGAACGCGCATCCTGTGCTGCCGCCCAACGTCTTCCTGGTCGGCACCATGAACACCACCGACCGCTCCGTCTCGCGGAGATCGTGTGGCGGGCGACCTCCCCGGAGCACGCGCCGGGGCCCTGCTGGCCAACGGGTTCCTGTTCGATCTGCCCGGGTCTTCGAGGACTTCGTGACCGTCGCGCTCAGCGAGGTGCTGCACCTGCGCCACGGCGGCGCCGCACGCTCCCAGTACCCCTGGCACCTGGACGAGGCGCGCGCCGTCCGCATCCGGCCCGACCTGGTGTGGGAGCTCGGTGGGCGACCCGCCGCGGTCGTCGACGCCAAGTACAAGCAGGAGAAGCCCGCCGGCTACCCGGACGCCGACCTCTCCCAGATGCTGCCTACTGCACGGCGCTGAACCTGCCCCGCGGGCACCTCGTCTACGCCCGGGGCAACGCGGAGCCGACGCGCCACATGGTGTTCCACGCGGGCGTGCACAGCTTTCGCGCTGCCTGGGGCACCGATACCCACAACAAAGCGCACGGAGAAGTACGGTGGCCTCGATGACGCCTGAGGAGCTTCGCGAGCGGATCCTCCGGTGGGAGGACCCGCACACCGACTTCAAGAAAGTCGTCGACAGCAAGATCGAGCTGGCGAAGGACCTCGTGTGCTTCGCAAGCAGTGACGGCGGTCAGCTCATCATCGGCGTGGCGAAGGACCGTCGTGTGGTCGGCGTCGCGGACACCGACGCGGTGCTGCTCACGGTCGACGATGTCGCCTTCCACAGCTGTTCGCCACCGGTCA
>JALYQB010000225.1 GCA_030856045.1 Actinomycetota bacterium | reverse complement strand
CATGGAACGCGCCCAGTGAGGAGATCATCGCCCGCCATCCAGCGGACCACCTCGGTCACCGCCCGCACGCACTCCGGGCAGTACCGCAGGCAGTCCCCGCAGCCCAGGCAGTCCCGGTCACCGTCGGCCGGGTTCGGATCGGTCACCTCTGCACCGCACAGGACGATGGGGTCCCGGTGGTGGTGGCGCTGGCTGAACACCTCGTCCAACTCGGCCAGGTGCAGCGGTGGCAGCGATCGGCCGCAGGGCAACGCCGCGCGCTGCTCGTCGTGTGCTGCCGTGGACTCGCTGCGCTGCTCGGCGCTCACCGGGCACCCCTTTCCTCGAAGATCCCTCACCAGAGTGCTAACCGTGGCGCGGTGATGACAGCGGGGCATCTCTGAGCAGGGATCCCTTGTTTCTGAGCCGAACCGCCCCCCGGATGAGGGCTACACCGTCAGACCGGCGCGGTAGGCCATCCCCCGCAGTTCCAGGCCGACGGCATCCCGGCGAGCGCCCGGCAGCAACACGGCGAGCACCTCACGGGCCATCGGGTGCCGCCGCACCAAGATGGGGTTGATCTCCTCTGCCATGCTCAGCGCCCGCACTGCATCGTCACGGCGTCCCGACAGCTGCGCCAGCGCGCGGCCGTAGTGCACCCAGTAGATCGACCGGCTCAGCCGGAAGGGGTGACGCTCGGGGTTCACGTCCTGCGCGATTCTGACCACTTGGTCAGGCTCGTCCGCCTCCAGTGCCAGCCACATGCGGAAACATCCCGCATTCACCGGCCCGAACACGAACCCCAGGGAGTCAACTTCACTGGTGGCACCGAACCGCTCGGCCACGTCGGCGGCGGTGTCCATCGGGGCGGTCGCATCGCCCGGACGGCGGTCCAACGCGGCGGCCATAGCGTGGCACGCGGTGACCAAGCCCACTAACCCGGCGGCGGCGGCGGTGGTCGGTGGCAGGGTGATCGAGTCGAGCGCGGTCCGCCCCAGTTCCCATGCTCCCGCAGCCAGCAGCACGTCAGCCACGGCGAATCCGGCCACGGCCACCATGGCTGTCTCGTCACGATCCTGCGCCGAGTGACGCGCCAGGAACACGGTCCGGCGGACCAGATCGGTAGGCGCACCCGAATAAACCAGCCACTGGCGCGTGACGTGCACATGCAGGTACACCGCCAAGTCGAGCAACTCGCCATGATCGCGGCCGGTGTCCAGCGTGGTGTGCAGGCTCCGGATCAGCCCGGGCAGGTCGGTAGCCACTTCGGCGAATCGGCACGCCCGCCACTGGGCGTGAATCCGGGTCACCTGGTCTCGCAGCACCGCGACGGGGAGCACCAGCCCGCCGGGGTGGTCGACCTCGATCGCGTCCAGCGCCAGCCGCACGGCCTCGGTGGTGGAATCGGTGTGCCCGTTGGCCGGTGCGGGTCCCGGCAGCTTGGTCAGCTCGCTCGGAGCGATCTGCAGCGCGTCCGCCAGCCTGACGATCTCCGAGAGGGTCACGGCACGCTCGCCGTGCTCGATCCGGTGCAGCGTCGATGCGCTCATCCCGGCCAGCCCGGCGATCACCCGCAGCGACTTGTCCCGGGCGTCGCGGATCCGCTGCAGCCGTAGGCCGATCGTGCGGGCATCCTCAGAGTCCATGAAGGACCACTCCTCACCTGCTTCCCATCGAGTTGCCGGGCTGAAACGCCCCCGGATGGGGCTACACCGTCAGACCGGCGCGATAGGCCATCCCCCGCAGTTCCAGGCCGACCGCATCTCGGCGAGCGCCCGGCAGCAACACGGCGAGCACCTCGTGCACCATCGGATCCCGACGCACCTTGGTGGGGAAGATGTCCTCCGCCGTGCGCAGCGCCCGCACAGCGTCATCATGGCGTCCCCGCAGCTGGGATAGTGCCCGTCCGTAGTTCACCCAGTAGTAGATCTGGTTCACCACGAAGGGATGGCGCTCAGGGTGCACATCCTCGGCGATGCTGACCGCCTGGTCGGGGTCGTCCGCTTCGAGTGCTTGCCACATGCGGAAATACCCAACGTCGACCGGCCCGAACACGAATCCCAGCGAGTCGACCTCACCGGCCGTCCCGAATCGCTGGGCCAGCTCCGCGGCGGCATCCATCGGTGCGGCCACGTCGCCCGGACGGTGGTCCAGTGCGGCGGCCAGCGCATGGGACGCGGTGACCAGGCCCACGAGACCAGCGGTCTCGGCCGTCGTAGTCGGCGGGGCGATCGAGTTGAGCTTGGCCTGGCCCAGCTGAAACGCGCCGCCGGTCAGCAGCACGTCAACCACGCCGAACCCAGCCACGGCCAGTGTGGTGGCCTCATCGCGCTCCCGGGCCAGACGTTGCGCCAAGAACACGGTCCTACGGACCAGATCATCGGGCGCGGTCGCGTGGACCAGCCACAGGCGAGTGACATGCACATGCAGATAGACGGCCAGGTCGAGCAACTCGCGGTGGCCGGCTCCGGTGACCAGGGTGGTGTGCAGGTTGCGGATCAGCCCGGGCAGGTCGGTGGCCACCTCGGCGAACCGGCAGGCCCGCCGTTGGGCGTGAATCCGGGTCACCCGGTCTCGCAGCGCCGCCACGGGCAGCACCAGCCCGCCGGGACGGTCGGCCTCGATCGCGTCCAGCGCCAGTCGCACGGCCTCGGTGGTGGAATCGGTGTGCCCGTTGGCCGGTGCGGGTACCGGCAGCTTGGTCAGCTCGCTCGGGGCGATCTGCAGCGCGTCCGCCAGCCTGACGATCTCCGAGAGAGTCACGGCACGCTCGCCGTGCTCGATCCGGTGCAGCGTCGACGTGCTCATCCCGGCCAGCCCGGCGATCACCCGCAGCGGCTTGTCCCGGGCGTCGCGGATCCGCTGCAGCCGTAGGCCGATAGTGCGGGCATCCTCAGAGTCCATGAAGGACCCACTCCTCACCTGCTCCCCACCGATGCCCCGGGGCCGTCGCCCCGGGGCCGTGAACCTCGGTGAGGAGGTGACGACAGGCTACGCGGCGTGTTTCCGCCCGGCGGGTTCACGGTCCGGTTGACGCGCAGCGCTTGCTCCGGCATCCGGGCGTGCGTCCTCGTTGCCGTCGAGGGCGCGGAAGCGGCGCAACCGCAGGCTGTTGGAGACGACGAACACCGAGCTGAACGCCATGGCGGCGCCGGCGAGCATCGGGTTGAGCAGTCCGGCGGCTGCCAGCGGTAGCGCGGCGACGTTGTAGGCGAACGCCCAGAACAGGTTGCCCTTGATCGTGCCGAGGGTACGGCGGGCGAGGCGGATGGCGTCTGCGGCGGCGCGGAGGTCACCGCGGACCAGGGTGAGGTCGCCGGCCTCGATGGCCGCGTCGGTGCCGGTGCCCATCGCGAGGCCGAGGTCGGCCTGGGCGAGCGCGGCGGCGTCGTTCACCCCGTCGCCGACCATCGCGACGACCTTGCCCTCGGCCTGCAGCCTGCGGACCACGTCGGCCTTGTCGCGGGGCAGCACCTCGGCGATGACCTCCTCGATCCCCACCGCGGCCGCCACTGCCCGGGCTACCGCCGTGTTATCGCCGGTGAGCAGGATCGGGGTGAGCCCGAGGCTGCGAAGCGCTGCGATCGCCTCGGCCGAGGTCGGCTTGATCGCGTCGGCGACGACGAGTACCCCGCGGGCGGTTCCGTCCCAGCCGACCGCCACGGCCGTGCGCCCGTCGCTCTCGGCGGACGCCTTCGCCGCTTCGAGCTCGGCAGGCAGGTGCTGGCTCCACTGCGCGA
This sequence comes from Actinomycetota bacterium, assembly GCA_030856045.1. Classification (GTDB taxonomy): domain Bacteria; phylum Actinomycetota; class Actinomycetes; order Mycobacteriales; family Pseudonocardiaceae; genus JALYQB01. The sequence goes on along the minus strand of JALYQB010000225.1, from coordinate 982 downwards.
GCAGCGCGCCGCGCCCGACGAGGACGGCATGACCGTCGACCATCCCCGCGACGCCGAGTCCCTCGGTGTTCTGGAACCCCTCGACGGCGGGCAGCGGGCCGACCCGTTCGCGGGCGCCGGTGGCGATGGCGCGGGCGATGGGGTGCTCGGAGGCATCCTCGAGCGCACCGGCCAGGCGTAGCACCTCGTCCGGGTCCTCGCCGTCGGCGACGGCCACGTCGAGCAGGGTCATGCGTCCGGTGGTGACGGTGCCGGTCTTGTCGAGCACGACGGTGTCGACGCGGCGGGTGCTCTCCAGCACCTCGGGGCCCTTGATGAGGATGCCGAGCTGGGCGCCGCGGCCGGTGCCGACCATGAGGGCGGTGGGCGTGGCCAGCCCGAGCGCGCAGGGGCAGGCGATGATCAGGACCGCGACGGCGGCGGTGAACGCCACAGCCAGGCCGCCGCCGGTGCCGAACCAGAACCCGAAGGTGCCGGCCGCGAGCAGCAGCACGATCGGGACGAAGACCCCGGAGATGCGGTCCGCGAGGCGCTGCGCGGCCGCCTTGCCGTTCTGCGCGTCCGCCACGAGCCGGGCCATCTGGGCGAGCTGGGTGTCGGCGCCGACCCGAGTGGCCCGCACGACGAGCCGCCCGCCGGCGTTGACGGTGGCCCCGACGACCGCGTCACCGGGCGCGACCTCGACCGGCACCGACTCACCGGTGAGCATCGAGGCGTCCACCGCCGACGAGCCGTCCTCGACGACGCCGTCGGTGGCGACCTTCTCCCCGGGGCGGACGACGAAGCGGTCGTCGACGGCGAGCAGTTCGACCGGGATGCGGACCTCCGCGCCGTCGCGCAGTACGGCGACATCGTGGGCGCCCATGTCCAGCAGGGCGCGCAGCGCGGCACCGGCGCGGCGCTTGGAGCGGGTCTCGAAGTACCGCCCGGCGAGGATGAAGGTGGTCACCCCGGCGGCGGCCTCGAGGTAGATGTTCGCCGC
>JALYQB010000215.1 GCA_030856045.1 Actinomycetota bacterium | reverse complement strand
GCGCGCAGCGCCGTCATCAAGACCAGCACCGCGACCGCCGCGTCGTGATGACCCCCGAACCCGACGGCATGGCGTCCCTGTGGGCGCTGCTGACCGCCCCCGACGCCACCGCGATCACCACCCACCTCGGTGAACTCGCCCGTTCCCTGGGCGCCGCCGACGAGCGGAGCATGGACGCCCGGCGCGCGGACCTGCTCGTCGACCTGCTCACCGGCCGCCGCTGCGCCGGCCCCGGCTGCGGCGCCGACCCGCGTCCACCGGGGAAGCCGCTGGTACAGGTCACTGTCCCGATCACCACCCTGATGGGCCTGGACGAGGCGCCCGGCGAACTAGCCGGATACGGACCCATCCCCGCCCCGCTCGCCCGCGACATCGCCGCGGGCGGCACCTGGCGCCGACTGCTGACCGACCCGGTGTCGGGCACTCTGCTCGACTACGGCCGCACCACCTACCGCCCCCCCACCGCGCTGGCCGACCACGTCCGCGCCCGCGACGTGACCTGCCGCTCCCCGATCTGCACCCAACCCGCCAGCCGCACCGACCTCGACCACACCCTCGCCTGGGACGACGGCGGCCACACCGCCCATACCAACCTCTACGGCGGGTGTCGCCACGACCACCGCTGCAAAACCCACGCCCCCGGCTGGTCGGTCACCCAACACGACGATGCACGCATCACCTGGACCACCCCCACCGGCCACCACTACACCAGCCACCCCCACGACTACCGCCCCAACCCCGCCACCCCACCCGAGAGCGACCCCGACCCGCCCCCCTTCTAGGCCGCGCGATGGGCTGGAACAACCCACCCGTGCGCTGGGGGGAACTGGAGCGGGTGCTCTCCGGTCGCCCGACGCCGAAGGGACCGCGCCACTCCCGCGACGAGCAGCACCCTGGCGATGGGGGCGACAGCCCGGCGTGGACCCGGCACCGCGCGCCCTACGAGGCACCGCCGATCGAGGCGGTGGGGCCCGCTCCGCGACCGGACGGTGCACCGGTCCCGTATGCCCCTGTCCCGTATGCCGAGCTGCACTGTCATTCCAACTTCAGCTTCCTCGACGGGGCGAGCCACCCGGAGGAACTGGTCGAGGAGGCGGCCCGCCTGGGCCTCGAGGCGATCGCGATCACCGATCACGACGGCCTGTACGGTGTGGTGCGCTTCGCCGAGGCCGGTCGGGAGCTCGGCGTCAGGACGGTGTTCGGCGCGGAGCTCAGCCTCGGGCTCGCCGCACCGCAGAACGGCGTCGCCGACCCCGAGGGCGAGCACCTGCTGGTGCTGGCCCGGGACCCGGAGGGATACCGGAGGCTGTCGCGCACCCTCAGCGACGCCCACCTGCGCGGCCACGAGAAGGGCAGACCGGTCTACGACCTGGCCGACGTGGCGGCCGCCGCGGGCGGGCACTGGGTGGTGCTCACCGGGTGCCGCAAGGGCGCGGTCCGCCGGGCACTGGAGCGCGACGGTCCCACCGCGGCCGCCGCGGCACTGCACCGGCTCGTCGCGCTGTTCGGTGCGGAGCACGTCCGCGTCGAGCTCACCGAACACGGCCTGCCCACCGACACCGAGCGCAACGACGCGCTGGCCGCGCTCGCGGCCGAGGCGGGCGTGGACACGGTGGCGACCACCGCCGCGCACTACGCCACTCCCACCCGGCACCAGCTGGCCACCGTCCTCGCCGCCGTCCGCGTCCGGCGCAGCCTGGACGAGATGGACGGCTGGCGGCCGCCCTCGGACGCTGGGCACCTGCGTTCCGGGGCGGAGCTGGCGCAGCGGTTCGCGCGCTGGCCCGGGACGGTGGCCCGCGCCGCGGCGCTGGGCCGCGAGTGCGCCTTCCCGCTGCAGCTCGTGGCCCCGGACCTGCCCCCGTTCGACGTCCCCGACGGCCACACGGAGGTGACCCTGCTGCGCGAGCTCACCTGGCGCGGCGCGGTGCGGCGCTATGGCAGCTACGACGAGCGGCCCGGTGCGTACCACCAGATCTCCCACGAGCTCACGGTGATCGAGGACAGGGACTTCCCCGGCTACTTCCTCATCGTCAACGACATCGTGGAGTTCTGCCGCCACCAGGGGATCCTCTGCCAGGGCAGGGGCTCGGCGGCCAACTCCGCGGTCTGCTACGCGCTGGGGATCACGAACGTCGACGCGGTGGCGATGGACCTGCTGTTCGAGCGGTTCCTCGCCCCCGACCGCGACGGATACCCCGACATCGACCTCGACATCGAGTCCGACCGCCGCGAGGAGGTCATCCAGTACGTCTACGGCCGCTACGCGCGGGACCGGGCCGCGCAGGTCGCCAACGTCATCACCTACCGGGCGCGCTCCGCGGTGCGCGACGTCGCCAAGGCGCTCGGCTTCGCCCCCGGCACCCAGGACGCCTGGAGCAAGCAGATCGACCGGTGGGGCCCGCTGGCGAACGCGAACGCGAACGCGGAGACCGAGATCCCGGAGCACGTCCTGCGCCTGGCGGCGGAGCTGGAGGGCTTCCCCCGGCACCTGGGCATCCACTCGGGCGGCATGGTGATCTGCTCGTGCCCGGTGGCCGAGGTGGTCCCCGTCGAGTGGGCCCGGATGGCGAACCGCACGGTGGTGCAGTGGGACAAGGACGACTGCGCCGCGGTGGGCCTCGTCAAGTTCGACCTGCTCGGCCTCGGGATGCTCTCCGCGCTGCAGTACGTCATCGGACTGGTGGCACGGCACCATCACCACCGCGTCGACCTCGCCGAACTGCACCCCACCGACCCCGCGGTCTACGAGATGCTGTCGGCCGCCGACTCGGTCGGGGTGTTCCAGGTGGAGTCCCGCGCGCAGATGGCCACGCTGCCCCGGCTTCGACCGCACTGCTTCTACGACCTCGTGGTGGAGGTGGCGCTGATCCGCCCCGGCCCGATCCAGGGCGGCTCGGTGCATCCCTACCTCCGGCGCCGTAACGGCCAGGAGGACTGGGACTACGACCACCCGCGGCTGGCGAACGCGCTGCGCAGGACCCTCGGCGTCCCGCTGTTCCAGGAGCAGCTCATGCAGATGGCGATCGACATCGCCGACTTCACCCCCGCCGAGGCCGACGAGTTGCGCCGCGCCATGGGCGCCAAGCGCTCGACGGAGCGGATGGAACGGCTGCGGGACCGGTTCTTCATCGGCGCCGCGCGCTACGGCGTCACGGGCGAGAAGGCGACGCGGATCTTCGACAAGCTGCTGGCCTTCGCCAACTTCGGCTTCCCTGAGAGCCACTCGATCAGCTTCGCGTCGCTCGTCTACTACAGCGCCTGGTTCAAGCACTACTACCCGGCGGCGTTCTGCGCCGCGCTGCTGCGGGCGCAGCCGATGGGCTTCTACTCACCGCAGTCTCTCATCGCCGACGTCCGGCGCCACGGCGTCACCGTCCGCGGCCCGGACGTGAACGCGAGCGGCGTGCACGCCGACCTGGAAGCCGCAGCCGAGGGGGCGCCGGAGCGGGCCGTGCGCCTCGGGCTGGCCACGGTGCGCACGATCGGGGAGGACCTCGCGGGACGGCTGGTGGCGGAGCGGGACGCGCACGGGACATACCGCAGCATCGTCGACGTCGCGCACCGGGTGGGGCTGACGACCGCCCAGGCTGAGGCGCTCGCCAC